>CAMHBN010000070.1 GCA_946183385.1 uncultured Ruminococcus sp. | reverse complement strand
AATTCTGACACGAAAAAGCGACGGCTGTCCAGTGCGGGCAGCCGTTTTTCTTTTTATTGTGCGGGACGTCGGGTGACTCCCCACAGTGCGGGGAGATGTCAGCGAAGCTGACAGAGGGGACGGGCAGCCGTTAGCTGCGCCGTCCCCTACTTGACATTTCAGCCGCCCTTGTGGTATACTAAGGGAGCGCGATATCCGCGCCTATCCACAACTCTGAACGGAGGCTCATACTATGAGAAAATATAAATTTACCGCGCTCATTCTCTGTGCGGCTATGGCTGTGACTGCGGCTGCAGGCTGCTCCGACGGCAAGAGCAGCAGCAGACCGATATCCGTGACGTCGGGCTCCGAGCAGCAGCCGCAGACCGAGGTCAACACCAACAACGAGGGACGCGCAGACAACGAGATCAGCGCCGCTGTAGCCGAGAAGGCAAGCGCCAACAAGACCGGCTTCACACTCAACAGGGTCATCGACGCAGGCACCCGCAACGATAAGAACGAGCGCTTCATCTACCTCGATATCACTATCGACAACTCCACCGATAAGGAGTACGAGCTCAGTATGCTCAACAACTTTTATCTCCTGCTCGGCAACGGCAGCGAGCTCCACTACCACGTAGGCAGCCAGCTCTACGCCACCAACAACATCGACGGCTACGTCCCGAGCCCGTTCACCGTTCCCGCGAGCGGACAGTTCAGCGGCATCGTCGGCGGCTTCGCAGTGGGCGATGACGTAAAGGACTTCACGGTCTGCTTCTTCCCGACGCTCAACGACCCGAACAATACCCCCGATGTTATCAAGGTGAACATCTCTGAAAGTGACATAACAGTCCTGAACTGAATAAAAGCAAGAGGGCAGTCAAGCGACTGCCCTTTTTTGTGCCTGAACGTGTGTAGGGGCGAACAGTGTTCGCCCGATAGTGTGTGCGTATTTTGGCGGGCGCACAATGTGCGCCCCTACATTTGAATCCGTACAGCCGCATTTTTATGCTTCACGGACAGCAATCCCAGCGAGACGAAATACAGCGCCGCGCCCGCTCCCACGGAAGCTGCCAGCGTTACGGCGTTTGATGTCCCCGAGCGGCGGCAGATACCGTCGGCGAGGTAGGCTCCGCCGCCGCACATAGCTCCCGCGTAGAGTATCTTCAGCAGTGCCGCAACGGGCAGAAAGGCTCCCGTGACGCGGACGTACACCACCAGTGCCGCCGCAAGTATCGCCGCATAGCATACCGAGGTCGATATCGCGGCGCCGTCCGCTCCGAGCAAAGGCACGAGCGCGAGGTTGCCCGCGAGCTTCACTGCCGTCCCCATAAGCATTACTTTCAGCGGCGCGGAGGGCTTACCCACTGCCTGCAAGAGACTGAACACAGGGAATGACAGGCACAGGCAGACCATTCCGACCATCAGCAGGCGGAGCGCCGATATGCATATCTCAGCCTCGTCGCTTTGCAGCGGGAACAGCAGACGGAGCACCTCGGGCGCAAGGACTCCCAGCCCGAACGCCGACGGCACGGCTATAGCTGCCGCCGTGACGAGAGCCTGCGACGTACCTGCTTCGAGGGCGGAGCGGTCGCGCGATGACCATGCCGCCGTCACCGAGGGGAGAGCTCCCTTGCCGAGCATATTAGTCACCGACGGCACGAGGTTGAACACGGTCAGGGCTATCCCCGCAAACGAGCCGTATACGAAGTTGGGGATGTCCTGCTCCGCAACGGTGGCGGGCACAGCTCTGCCGCAGCCGAAGTGCGATATGCACGCTATCATCGTCCACATATCGACGAGCGAGGTCAGGTTCGTGACGACGGAGCTCACTCCCACGGGCAGAGCCGTCAGTGCGAGCTCGCGCGCTATCTCGCGGCGGGACTGCATATGCGCCTCTCCGCCTTTGGGTCGGCGGCAAAGCAGCGCCGGCACAGCGAAGAAGAGCAGGGCTCCGAGGGATGAAAGCGACACGCCCAGTATTCCCGCAGCCGCCGAAAGTGCGCGGATATCGGTCACGGACGGGAAATGCGCCATTATTGCGCTGCCATGCGAGTTCACGAAGCCGCACAGCCACAGTCCCGCGCCGACCTTGACTGCTCCCTCCACTGCCTGCGAGAGCGCCGTGGGGTACATATTGCTCATGCCCTCGTAGTAGCCGCGCTCCACCGCCGTGATACAGCCGAACAGCACCGCGGGAGCTATCATCATCAGCGCGGGAACAGCCTCCGCTCCGCCCGTCGACAGCAGGCTGAACGGGTAAGCGAGAAGGTAGACGGCGGCGCTCCCGACAGCTCCCACAGCCGTGAACATCAGCAGAGCCGTGCTGCGTATCCGCCTGATATTGCCGTACATACCGAGGGCGGCGCTCTGTGCGGTCATACGCGCAACCGCCGAGGACAAGCCCGTAACCGTCAGCGCGTAGACGGGCAGAAAGAGGCTGTACGCGCAGCTGAAATAGCTCATTCCCACGCCGCCGAGCAGGTTCGTCAGCGGTATCTTGAACAGCGCTCCGAAGCCCTTCGCCACCACCGCCGATATCATCAGTATTATCGAGCCCTTCAGTATGTTCTGCTTCCTCATCGCCGCGCCTCCCGAACGTATTCCTTAAAGGATATGCCGCGGGGTGCGGGAATATGAAAAAGGGCGCAAAATATGCGCCCGTCGGTATTGTTGGATTTGCGGGACGCCGAGGGCGGCGTCCCCTACAGATTCGCCTTGTAGGGGCTGGCGTCCCCGACAGCCCGTTATTTTTCCTGCGGTTGGAGGAAAGCCTCAATCGTGTCCGTGCCGCCCGTGGAAACGTATGAGTAGTACCTGAGTATCGCCGAGGCGTCCCTCGCGTCGACGAGACCGTCCCTGTTGACGTCAGCCGCCGCCTCTATCTCGGGCGGGAGCGGCTCAACATCGGCGTTCGTGGAGCGCAGCGCGTACTCGACAAGGACGAAGGTGGCGTCCTTGGAGTCGACCTTGCCGTCGCCTGTCGGGTCGCCGAACATGGGCAGAGGCTTGGGCTTCTCTCCGTTCGTCCTGATATATCCGCTGTGCAGGCCTTTTGTGAATACATATGTCATCTGAATCTTCCCGGCTTCATCCTGTGCTTTGTTGATGAACAGGTCAGGTCCTACTTTATCCTCTACAAATTCGATACCGAACGGGTACACCTCACCCGGCCCTGCATTTTCGGGAACTATGAAATCGACCGTGAAAATGCTCCCTTTTCCGGAAACGGCTGTATCCGAATAGGCATAGTATTCTATCTGCCCCTCCTCAACCATGACCGAATCCGTTGTGAAGTCCTTGAATACGTTTCCGTTCGTTACCGGTTTTCCGTCAGAATTCACCTTCACTTTCAGGCGCGTATCATAAAACATATGGAAACGGACCATGTTAACCGGCTCCTGGATACCGACTGCGCTGAAATATACGCGCTGGACCTTGCCTCTTGCGTACTCGGGCTCAAGCCCTATCTTATCTAAAAACAGCATTACACCGCCGGTATAGTCACGAGGGTCTATCCTCGGCTCGTTCCAGCTTGCCGGCTGTACCCATTTCTTGCCGTCATACTCAACTATCTTATCATCCTGTTTATTATACGGATTATCCGCCCCGGCACTATCTGCCACGGCAATCAGCCCGCTGCCGTGCAGTGCCGAGCCGCCGAAGGAATATACCGAAGCAGTGACTGATATCATAAGCGACAGAGCTGCCGCCAAGAGCTTTCCTGTTGTCATCAATGACCTCCATCAGTAAATTTGTAAATACATTATACACCATAAGCCGCGGATAATCAAGAGCTTTCGCCGATTTTTCAGTGATTATCCGCAGCGGAGCATAATTGCGTCTTAACTGTTGATTTTTTCTTTATTATATGTTATAATGTTAGTCGGCTTATTTTGCATTAAGACTATTTGAAAGGATGAATCATAAATGGAATATAAATTTTCCGATAAGGTCAGCGGGCTGAAAGCCTCTGCTATACGCGAGATACTCAAGTTCACCGCCGACCCCGAGGTCATCTCCTTCGCCGCGGGCAACCCCGCTCCCGAAGCCTTCCCCAAGGAGCGTATCGCTGAGATCTCCGCGGAGCTCCTGCGCGATGACCCTATCCTCGCGCTCCAGTACAGCGTCACCGAGGGATATACTCCCCTCCGCGAGTTCCTCAAGGGCTGGATGACCGAGAAGGGCTGCTTCCACAAGGAATTCGACGACCTCATCATCACGTCGGGCGGTCAGCAGGCGAACGAGCTCTCCTGCAAGGTGCTCCTCAACGAGGGCGACACCCTGCTCGTGGAATCGCCGAGCTTCATCGGCTCGCTGAACGCATTCCGCTCGTACAATGTCAACCTCGTAGGCGTTGATATGGAGGACGACGGCATAGACCTCGCAAAGCTCGAGGACGCGCTGAAAACTCAGCCGAACGTGAAGATACTCTACCTCATACCCAACTTCCAGAACCCGACGGGGCGCACGATGTCGCTCGCTAAGCGCAAGGCTGTATACGAGCTTGCGTGCAGATACGACTTCATCATTCTCGAGGACGACCCCTACGGCGAGCTCCGTTTCGCGGGCGAGAACGTCCCCACGATAAAGAGCCTCGACACCGAGGGCAGGGTCATCTACTCGAGCACCTTCTCGAAGCTCATCTCATCGGGCTTCAGAACGGGCTATGTTTCGGCTCCCGCACCGATAATACAGAAGATAGTCGTATGTAAGCAGGTCGCGGACGTGCACTCCAATATATGGGCGCAGGTCGTATCGCACCGCTTCATGACGACTGTTGACCGCGAGGCCCACTTCAACAAGCTCCGCGGCATATACAGAGAGAAGTGCGACCTCATGTGCAGCTACATCGACAACGGCTTCTCGAAGAAGATAAGCTACACCAAGCCCGAGGGCGGTCTCTTTATATGGTGCACACTGCCCGACAGCTGCGATATGAACGCCTTCTGCACCAAGGCTGTGCAGGAGTACAAGATAGCGGTAGTTCCCGGCAACTCGTTCAGCATAAGAGAGGACGAGGTAAGCCACTCCTTCCGCCTCAACTACTCAACTCCCACGAACGCGCAGATAGAAAAGGGAATGGATATCCTTGCAAAAATGACAAGGGATATGCTTGACTGAAATAAATCATTTTCGGGACGTCGATGACGCTGTCCCCTACAAACGATAATCGAAAGGAATTAAAACATATGGCAACTTCAGACAGATACCCTGTTACACAGAAATACCTCATGACGAGAGCTCAGGCTCTCAGCTTTCCTCCGAGCTTCTTCGAGATGAAGTTCGGCAAGAACGACGTTTACGGCGTGGTCGTTGATATACCCATGCCCGGCAACATCCTCACAACTATGGTCTGCTTCATCAACGGCGCTGCCAACCTCTACTTCAACAACGGCGGCGAGTACGTGGGTGCTTCACAGAAGTACAGAAACCTCGTACAGGCAGCAAATGCCCTCGTTGTGAACTCCGCTCAGCTCGTTCCCAAGGCTGAAAAGACAAGACAGTTCGACCTCCCCAAGGGCAGGACACAGTACGTATACCTCCTCACCAAGAACGGTACCTACAAGGCAGAGTTCCAGCCCGGCCTCATCCCCGAGACAGAGCCCGAAAAGCGTGCGGTATACGTGCTCTACCAGCGCGTGCTCGGCGAGCTCAGAAACTGCCAGCTCAAGGACGATATGGAAGCCCGCAAGTCAGGCAAGTAAGGAGATATCCCAGATGGACGATAAAAAGCTCATATTCAGCGCGATACAGCCCACAGGTACATTCACCCTCGGCAACTACATCGGCGCCGTAAGAAACTGGGGACCGCTGCAGGAGCAGTACAACTGCATCTACTGCGTTGCGGACCTCCACGCTATAACAGTCAAGCAGGAGCCCGCAAAGCTCCGCCAGAACACGCTCGCGGCTTATGCTCTGCTCATGGCGTGCGGACTTGACCCCGAGAGGTCTATCCTCTTCATCCAGAGCCACGCTCACACCCACAACGACCTCAACTGGCTGCTCTGCTGCAATACGCAGTTCGGCGAGCTCTCGCGCATGACTCAGTTCAAGGACAAGAGCCAGAAGCATCCCGACGACGTAAACGCGGGTCTGTTTACATATCCTTCCCTTATGGCGGCGGATATCCTCGCGTACAACGCCGATCTCGTGCCCGTAGGAGTTGACCAGAAGCAGCACCTCGAGCTCGCGAGAAATATAGCCCAGCGCTTCAATCAGCGCTACGGCGACTACTTCAAGCTCCCCGAGCCGTACATTACCGAGGTCGGAGCAAAGATAATGTCTCTTCAGGACCCGACTAAGAAGATGTCCAAGTCCGACGAGAACCCCAACGCGTGCATTCTTATCCTCGACGACAAGGATACCATTATCCGCAAGTTCAAGCGCGCCGTCACCGACAGCGAGGCTGAGGTAGCTTTCCGCGAGGGCAAGGACGGCATCAACAACCTCATGTCCATATACTCCTGCGTGACAGGCAAGGACTACGCCGCTATCGAGGCTGAGTTCGCGGGCAGGGGCTACGGTGACTTCAAGGTTGCCGTGGGTGAGACTGTCGCAGACAGCCTTGAGCCCGTCCGCACCGAGTTCGACCGCCTCATCAACGACAAGTCTTACCTCAAGGACTGCTACACCAAGGGCGCAGAGAGCGCGATGAAAATATCGAGCCGCGTAGTCGCAAAGGCTTATCACAAGGTCGGATTCGTGGACAGACCTTTCTGAAAACGGTCGAAACCACCTAAATACGCGGATCCTTTTATACAAATCATATAAAAAACAGTCCCTATATTCTGCATATAGCACAAACTTTTGCGAAATATCTTGATTTTTGGCGGATTATAGGTTATTATTAGAGGAGTGCTAATCCCATGGTCGAATATCAGCAAAAAGATAACTACTCTATCAGCGATCTGCTCGATATAGTAAGGCTTCTGAGAGGCGAGGGCGGCTGTCCGTGGGACAGAGAACAGACCCATGCCTCAATAAGAAGCGACTTCATCGAGGAGACCTGCGAGGCTGTGGAAGCTATTGATCTCGGCGATACCTCACTGCTGAGGGAAGAGCTCGGCGACGTACTGTTGCAGGTGGTCTTCCATTGCAGAATAGAAGAGGAAACAGGCTCGTTCAATTTCGACGATGTCTGCGACGAGATATGCAAGAAGCTCATTCTCCGTCACCCCCACGTTTTCGGCGAGGTTAAAGCCGATACTACCGCGGAGGTGCTCAGGAACTGGGACGCCATCAAAATGGACGAAAAGGGTCAGGAGACCTACACCGATACTCTTAATCAGGTGGCAAAGTCTCTCCCGTCGCTCATGAGGGCGCAGAAGGTCGGTAAACGTGCTATGCGCGCGGGTATGGACTTCCGCAGCGCCAAGGACGCGATGGCTTGCATCGACAGCGAAAAGGCGGAGCTCGAAAGAGCTGTTGCCGCGGGCGATACACAAAACATTGACGAGGAAATGGGCGATCTGCTCTTCTCGTGCGTCAATGCGGCGCGTCACCTCGGCGTGAACGCCGAGCTCGCTCTCAAGGCTTCTACGGACAAGTTCATCAAAAGGTTCTCTGTAACAGAACAGCTGACAAGAGACGCGGGTCTCGATATGAAGGATCTGCCTATCGAAGAGCTCGATATTTACTGGGACAAGGCTAAAAAAATTATAACGGAGGAACACTCAAATGACTAAGACAGAACTCATCAATTCCATCGCAGATAAAGCAAACTGCACTAAGAAGGACGCTGCTGCTGCTCTCGAGGCTACACTCACAGCTATCGAGGAAGCTCTCGTAAGCGGCGACAAGGTTGCTATCACAGGCTTCGGTACATTCGAGGTTCGCAAGAGAGACAAGAAGACCTGCATCAACCCCAGAACTAAGGAGAAGATGGTTTGCCCTCCCAGCAATGCACCCGCATTCAAGGCAGGCAAGGGTCTCAAGGAAGCTGTTAACGCTAAGAAGGGCGCTAAGAAGGCTGCTAAGAAGAAGTAATAACAAAGGGGCGGAAGGCTTGACCTTTCGCCCCGCGTTTTTTGAAAGGAGAGAGCTATGCGACTTGACAAATATCTCAAGGTGACACGTCTGATAAAGCGCCGCACTGTCGCGAATGAAGCCTGCGACGCCGAGAAGATAGTCGTGAACGGCAAGACCGCGAGGGCTTCGTACGATGTGAAGGTCGGCGACATCATCGAGATAAATATGGGCGCTAAGCCGCTGAAGGTGAAGGTGCTCAGCGTCACCGAGCACGCCACCAAGGAAAACGCCGCCGATAACTACACGGTGGTAGAATAAAAGAGTAACAGGCAACAACACGGGCGCACAATGTTCGCCTGTCTTTATTCCCGTATTATAATGCAAAAA
>CAMHBN010000069.1 GCA_946183385.1 uncultured Ruminococcus sp. | reverse complement strand
AGGACAGCAAGCACTACGGCGTGTGCGGCGACCTCGCCAGAGGACTGCTGCTCTCGACGGGCAGCAGCGTGGTAAGCTACGGAAGCAGCGGCTTTGTGAACAATATCGCCGATCCCAAGCTCGAAAAGGCGGGACAGCTCATGGAGGAGATAGTCTCGAAGAAGCTGTACTGCACCGAGTGGAAGGGCAGCTTCCCCGCGGATAAATCATCGCTGTTCTTTGCGAGCGGGAGCTGGGCTCTTCCTGCGTCGAACGCGAGCAATCCCAATTCGGGCTTGATGGCAGTGCCTTTCCCGAAGGCTCCCGGTGAGAGCGAGTACCACATCGGCTGCGACCTCGAGGCAAAGATGCTGGTGAAGAATTCGACCAAGGGTGCTGCGGTCGCGACTTATATCAAGTGCGAGAGGACAGCTGCTTCCCGCGAGGATTACAAGAAGGCGGCGAAGGAGCTCGCGCTCGCGGAGGAGGAGCGTGCCGACGGCAGACGCAACCCCTTCATGACGGAGGAGCAGTACGACGCCATTGAGAGCTATAAGGCTATGTTCAGGAAGAGTCCCGCCATCGACATCGCCTACGGAATGGGCAGCCGAATGTACGGCAGCGGCGATTATACCTACGAGACCCGCGGTGTCATGGACAATCTCACGGGAGCTATACTCAGCGGCGAGGTTGGCTCGTGGAGCGAGCTGCGCGACAAGTGGTCTGAGGTAGTTGACGCGGAGGTCGCGAATTATAACTGATGTTATGCACGGAACGCCGTATCGGCGTTCCGTTTTTTTGTAGGGGCGGATATCATCCGCCCGAAGTTTTCTCGTGTATTTGCGGACGCGCAATGCGCGTCCCTACAGCCCACGCTCTTGTTTGTGCATAATCTACAAATCGCGAGCCGATTTTACAGCAATGTGTAAAAATTTCTGAAAGTGCGTGACTTTTTAAAAACCTTGTGTTATAATGTTATCAAAGGATTATTCTTTTGTTAAGAGATAAACATAAAGGAAGGAATCGACTATGGACAACAGAAGACGTGTTACACGTAAGGTGCTTAGACAAAGACAGCTGGGGGCGCTTGCAGTCATAGCGTTCGTGGTGCTGCTGTTCGTCGTGCTTCTTGCTAAATGTACAAAGAATATCGGCGAGGGAAACGGCTCGAAGGCTGAGACGACCACTACTACAGTGGCGACCGAGCCTGTTGTTACCGCTCCGCCCGAGACTACAACTGAGGCGACCACTGTCGCTGTAAATCCCAAGGCTTCAAATGTCAAGCTCTCGAAGCGCGAGCTCTTCCTTGAGGTCGGCGAGACTGACGTCCCGATTATACAGGCTTACCCCGACGCAGGTACGGGCGAATCCGACGAGGTGTGGAAGTCGCTCGATCCCGCAATTGCCGTTGTTAACGCTTCGGGCTATATCACGGGCGTATCGAAGGGTCAGACATTCATCATCCTCAGCTTCAAGAACTACCCCGACATCGAGATAGAGATAAAGGTAAACGTTGGCGGAGCTGATACTCCCGCTATCGCTACAACGTCTATCCTCGGCGAGGACGGCGAGACTGTCACCACGACAACTACAGTCGCGGCAGGCATTGCTTAAAACCAAAATATCGGTACCAAGCAGCGTGTTTGGTACCGATTTTTTTGCCCGCTGAAAAAAATCTGCGTAAAATTAGAAAAAATCTCCGAAAACACTTGATTTTTCTGTAAATGCGTGTTATAATACCATACAGATGATAGTTAAGCTAAAGACCGGAGACCTCCGGTCTTTCGTATTGTATCGGGAGATAAGCTCCCGACGGCTATTGCACAGCTATCGAAAGAAAGGAGAAAATCACCGGATGAAGCTGAAAAAGTTCGGAGGGACAGAGAAAAAGGTGTACGACCTCGTGAAGCCCATCACCGACGCGCTCGGCTACTACCTCTGGGACGTCAACTACGTCAAGGAGGGCGCGATGTGGTATCTGCGCATCTTCATCGACTGCGACGAGGGTATTACCATCGAGGACTGCGAGAGAGTAACAGCGCCCGTGAATGAGGTGCTCGACGAGGCTGACCCCATACCTCAGCAGTATATGCTGGAGGTCGGCTCGGCGGGACTGGAAAGGGAGCTCCTGAAGGAGGACCACTTCGAGGTCTGCGAGGGAGACAAGGTGAGAGTGCGGCTGATACGCAGTATCGACGGCGAGAAGGAGATATGCGCATACCTCGTCGGCGTGGACAAGAATGAGCTCACCGTAAAGGACGAGGACGGCACCGAGCGCGTGATACCGCTCGAGGACATCGCGTTCGTGAAGCTGTGGTTCGATTTCGACTGAGCCGCAGAAATTAATCAAGTTCAACGTAAATATAATATAAACGGAGGAAAAACAAATGGAAAACTTTTTCGACGCACTTAAAATGCTCGGCGAAGAAAACAGCGTTGAGACAGATCTTCTCATCGAGAAGGTGAAGTCGGCAATGCTCAAAGCCGCCAAGAGAGCATATCCTCACAGCGAGGACAGGATAAGAGTCGAGATAGACCCTGCGGAGAAGAAATTCGCAATGTACATCGTTCAGGAGATAATCGACGACGAGCCCATCGACGAGAATGAGATAAACATCGACGTCGCAAAGACTATCGACCCGAATGCTATGGTCGGCGGCACGATACTCAAGGAGATAGACATCTCCAAGCTCGGCAGAATGGCGGCTCTCTCGGCTAAGCAGTCGATAAAGGGCGACCTCCGCGAGATAAACCGCGAGCAGATGCTCGGCAAGTTCGAGCAGAAGGAGCACGACTGCATCATCGCTACCGTATCGCAGATAGAGCCCGGCAGAGGCACTGTAACGGTCGAGTATCAGGGCACGGAGCTCTACCTCTTCAAGAACGAGCAGATACCCGGCGAGGTGCTCGAGGAGGGCAAGCAGGTAAAGGTCTACATCACGGGCATCGTCGGCAAGACAAAGAAGCCCATCGTAAAGATATCGCGTACCCACAAGGACCTCGTAAAGCGCCTGTTCGAGCTCGAAGTCCCCGAGATATACGACGGCACGGTAGAGGTCAAGTCCATATCGCGTGAGGCAGGCTCGAGAACGAAGATAGCCGTATGGTCGAAGGACGACAACGTTGACGCTGTCGGCGCTTGTATCGGACCTCAGCGCTCGCGTATCACCGCTGTAGTGAACGAGCTCAGCGGCGAAAAGATAGACATTATCCCGTGGAGCGAGGACACAGCGGAATTCATCACAAGGGCGCTCGCTCCCGCACAGGTGCTTAAAACGGTCATCACCTCCGAGGAGGAGAAGACCTGCACCGTTATCGTACCGAACAACCAGCTCTCGCTCGCTATCGGCAACAAGGGTCAGAATGCTAAGCTCGCGGCAAAGCTCACGGGCTTCAAGATAGACATCAAGCCCCAGTTCGACAACCTCACGGGCGATGAAGCTCCCGAGCTCAGCCCCGACTACGTTGTCCCCGTGAAGGAGACCTGCGAGGAGGATGCTCCCGAGGAGACAGAGGCTGAGGCATTGGCGGAGGAAACATCTGAGGAATGATGAAGCCCAAGAAGATACCGATGAGAATGTGCCTCGGCTGTAACGAGATGAAGCCGAAGAAGGAGCTCATGCGCGTGGTTAAGTCGCCCGAGGGCGAGATAAGCCTCGACTTCGTAGGCAAGAAGAACGGCAGAGGAGCTTACATCTGCAGGAGCGCAGAGTGCTTCGACAAGGCTCGCAAAGCCCGCAGATTCGAGAAGACGTTCTCATGCAGGATAGACGAGAGCGTTTATGAGGTGATGGCTGATGAACTCAGAAAAGAAACGGAAAACAGCTGACCTGCTCACGATATGCATAAAGGCAGGCAGGGCGGTAAAGGGCTTCGACAGCTCAATGGACGCGGTAAAGGACGGCAAGGCGTTCTGCGTGCTCACCGCCTGTGACGCTTCACCGAAAACTCTCAAGGAAGTGGATTTCGTGTGCGGCAGATATGAGATAGTACATCTTCGCACCGAGCTCGCAAAGGACGAGATGGGACGGCTCTGCGGCAAGGAGACCGCGGTCATAGCCGTCTGCGACGAGGGCTTTGCGAACGGGTTCATCAAGAAGATCCAAAAATAACACCTCAGAAGTGTTTATATAGATGATACACTTTTTACGATAATTGGAGGTACTGCAATATATGGCAACAAAAAAGATAAAACTGAGCGACGCCGCGAAGGACCTTAACGTCGCTTCGCAGGATATAATCGACTTCTTCGCAGGCAAGGGCGATGCAAAGAAGAAGGCTTCCACGGGTCTCACCGAGGACGAGATGAACGTTGTGCTCGAGCACTATTCCAAGCTCAACGAGGTAAAGTCCTTCGACGAGTACTTCGCTTCCAAGAGCGATCCCCGTCCCGAGCGCAAGGAAGAGCCCAAGCCCGAGAAGAAGACCACCAAGAAGAAGGAAACAGCCGAGGAAAAGCCGGCGGCTGAGAAGAAGGCAGCTGCCGAGAAGAAGACATCTGCCAAGACCGAGAAGGCTGAGAAGCCGGACGAGGCAAAGGCTGCTCCAAAGAAGAAGGCGGCGGCTGCCGAGAAGCCCGCAGCCGAGAAGAAGACAGCGGCTAAGACCGAAAAGGCTGAGAAGGCAGAGCCCAGGGCTGAGAAGCCCGCTAAGACAGCAGAGAAGCCTGCCGCTGAAGCTAAGTCCGCGAAGAAGGCGGAAGCTCCCAAGGCTGAGGAGAAGCCCGCTGTAAAGGCTGAGCCCGCAAAGAAGGAGCCCGCAAAGGCACCTGCCGAGCCTCCCAAGCCCAAGAAGCATGAGAAGAAGGAGCAGGTCAAGGCTCGCGACAGAGGCGAGAGCTCGAAGCTCAACACCAGCTTCTCGTCCGAGACTGCTTCCACCGCTACACAGAGACGCACCGTAGACACAAGAGGAAGCTACGTAGACCTCGACAAGTACAACGAGCGCTACGACAATATGGCTAACTCCAACAAGCACGGCGGCGAGAACTACAGCTCGAAGAAGCAGAAGATAAACCAGAAGTCACAGCAGAGAACACGCCAGCAGTTCAGCAAGAAGGAGTCCGAGGCTGAGAAGCTCAAGAGGCTCGAGCTCGAGCGCGCAAGAAAGCAGCAGCTCAAGGTAATGATACCCGAGAGCATCACTGTAGGCGAGCTCGCTACACGTCTGAAGGCTACGGCTACGGACGTCATCAAGAAGCTGATGGGTCTCGGCGTAATGGCGAATATAAATCAGGAGATAGACTTCGATACCGCGTCCCTCGTAGCCGAGGAGCTCGGCGCCAAGGTCGAGAAGGAGGTCATCGTCACCATTGAGGAGCGCCTCATCGACGACACCGACGACGACGATACAAATCTCCAGCCGCGCTGCCCCGTTGTTGTTGTAATGGGACACGTTGACCACGGTAAGACATCCATACTCGACCGCATCAGAAACGCTCATGTTGCTGCGGGCGAGGCAGGCGGTATCACACAGCACATCGGTGCTTATCAGGTAAACATACAGGGCAAGGACATCACCTTCCTCGATACTCCCGGACACGAGGCGTTCACGTCGATGCGTGCAAGAGGTGCGAACATCACTGATATCGCTATCCTCGTAGTTGCCGCAGACGACGGTATCATGCCGCAGACCGTTGAGTCCATCAACCATGCGAAGTCCGCGGGCGTACAGATAATCGTTGCCATCAACAAGATGGATAAGGAGGGTGCAAATCCCGACAAGATAAAGGAAGAGCTCACCAAGTACGACCTCGTATGCGAGGACTGGGGCGGCGACGTTATCTGCGTTCCCGTTTCGGCTAAGACAGGTCAGGGCATTGACGAGCTCCTCGAGAACGTGCTCCTCGTTGCCGAGGTGCAGGAGCTCAAGGCCAATCCCGACAGACTTGCAAAGGGTACTGTTATCGAGGCTCGTCTCGACAAGGGCAGAGGTCCTATCGCGACACTTCTCGTTCAGAACGGTACGCTCAAGCAGGGCGACGTTCTTATCGCAGGCACAGCCGTCGGACGTGTCCGCGTGATGACCAACGACAAGGGCAGAACGGTAAAGACCGCAGGCCCGTCCGTTCCTGTTGAGATCACGGGACTTGCGGAAGTTCCGAGCGCAGGCGACATCTTTAACGCCGTTGAGGACGAGAGACTCGCCCGCGAGCTTGTCGAGCAGAGAAAGCACGAGCAGAAGCAGGAGCAGTTCAACCAGTACCGCAAGGTAACTCTCGACAACCTGTTCAGTCAGATAGCCGAGGGCGAGATAAAGGAGCTCCCGATCATCGTCAAGGCGGACGTTCAGGGCTCTGTCGAGGCTGTAAAGCAGTCGCTCGAAAAGCTCTCGAACAACGAGGTAAGAGTAAGAGTTATCCACGGAGCAGTCGGCGCTGTCAAGGAGAGCGACGTTATGCTCGCGGCGGCTTCAAACGCTATCATCGTAGGCTTCAATGTGCGTCCCGATCCCGTTGCGGCTGAGAATGCAGAGCGCGACGGCGTTGATATCCGCCTCTACCGTATCATCTACGACGCTATCGAAGAGATATCCACCGCTATGAAGGGTATGCTCGCTCCGAAGTACCGCGATGTAGAGCTCGGACGTGCAGAGGTCCGTCAGGTATACAAGATATCCAACGTAGGCATGGTAGCGGGAAGCTACGTGCTCAACGGCAAGGTAACACGAGGCTGCCAGATACGTGTTGTACGCGACGGTATCATCATCGCGGACGACAAGATTTCGGGTCTGAAGCGCTTCAAGGACGACGCCAAGGAGGTAGCCGAGGGCTACGAGTGCGGTATCAGCCTTGAAAAGTTCAGCGACGTCAAGGAAGGCGATATCTTCGAGGCTTACACAGTCGAGGAGTACCGCGACGAAGACTGAGCATATACGACAGAATATAGGGAAAAACTAAAAATCAGCCGAGGTAGGTGCCTCGGCGAGAGGAGGATCACTCAATGGACACAGAGAGAATGAGCAATGCGGATATGATCCAGTATTGCGACGAAGCGCTGGCATGGGAGGATTTCGGACCGATAGACATCTTCTTTTTCGAGTCCGTAAAAAAGATCCTGCTCGGTCAGTGCAGCCCCGTCGAGCAGGAGGAGGATTTCCCCAACGACCTGATGGGAGTTGAACGACCGGTGCGAGATGTCGAGCTTGAGCCCGAATACCCGAAGTTCGCCGACATCTACTACGAGGAGGGCGACGAGGAGCTCCCCGACTATACCAAGGTCGAGGCTGACGTCGAGGAGGCTAAGGAAGGCGAGTACTTCGACGGCGAGGAAAAGCAGGAGGAAGAGCATTCCGAGACCGAGGACGGCGGCTTCACCGTAAATATCTGAAAGAGGTAAGCTATGCCTAATTTTAAGAACAGCCGCATGGCTGAGGACATCAAGCGCGAGATGACCGCTATACTGCGCGAGCTGAAAGACCCGCGCATCGACAGGATGCTCACCATCGTGAGAGCTGACCTGTCGGGCGATATGTCGAGCTGCAAGATATATGTCTCGAGCCTTGACGGCATAGAGCGTACCAAGGAGTCGGTCGCGGGACTGAAAAGCGCGGCAGGCTTCATAAGGCGAGAGCTTTTCCACCGCCTGAAGATGAGAAAGTCGCCCGAGCTGACGTTCGTGGCTGACAACTCCATCGAGAGAAGCGCGGAGATAAGCAAGAAGCTCAACGACCTACTTGATTGACAGAAACCGAAAGAGGTGCATTTATGTATATTGGTTTCAGTGAGACAGAGACCTTCCTTCGCAACTGCGAGGACGCTGTCATAATCACTCACCAGAGTCCCGACGGCGACTGTATCGGTGCAGGCTTCGGACTCAAAGACATTCTTGCGGAGCTCGGCATACGCAGCCGAGTCGTGTGCAGCGACGTTTTCCCGTCACGCTACGACTTTATGACGAATGTCGGAGCAGGCGAGGAATTCGAGCCCAAGACGGTGATCGCGGTAGATATCGCGGACGTCAAGCTCATGGGCAAATATGCAGAGATATACGGCGATAAGGTGCAGCTTTGCATAGACCATCACGAGTCCAACAAGGACTACGCGGAGAAGACCCTTCTTCGCGAGAAGGCTACGGCGGCGTGCGAGATAATCTACGACCTCGGCAAATACATGGGCGTGAATATCACCAAGCACTGCGCTATGTGCCTGTATACGGGAATAGCCACGGATTCTGGCTGCTTCCGCTACGACTGCACCACTCCCCGCGCCCACGAGATAGCGGCGGAGATGAAGCGCAGCTACGATATCAACTTCGCAAGGATAAACCGCTATATGTTCGAGGTCAAGTCACTCGGCAGAATGAAGCTCGAGGCTAAGGTCTCGGAGCTGATGGAGGAGCACCTCGGCGGCAAGCTCGCCGTGGTTGCGGTAACACAGGAT
>CAMHBN010000068.1 GCA_946183385.1 uncultured Ruminococcus sp. | reverse complement strand
GCGAGGAGCAGACCATATTCAGCGGCGAGAACACCGCTGTATCCGCGGCTGATATCCGCTGGAACCTCAAGGACATCCCGAGCGGCGAGTATACACTCACGTTCAGTGTCACGGACAGGGACGGCGGCTCTGCCGAGAAGTCACTCACGGTGACGGTAGACACCACACCTCCCGAGCAGGTTTTCGGCTTCGACGTGTACGAGGGCGAAAAGGAAATGAAGCTCACGTGGGGTATTGCCTCAGAGGCGAAGGTCGTCGGCTACAACCTCTACCGCAGAACAGAAACGAGCGCTTATAAGCTGCTCAAATACATAGACAAGCGCGAAACCCTCGAATATGTCGACAAGGACCTCGCAGAGGGCGACATCTACTTCTATATGATGTGCGCTGTTGACAAGTTCGGACAGGAGGGTATCTACTCCGATGAGAAGTCCGCTGCCGCAAAGGGTGACGAGACTGTCCCCGAGGTAACTCTCTTCCTCCCCGAGAGCGGCAAGGTGCTCAGCCACTTTGTCACTATCTCCGTAAAGGCTGAGGACAACATTGGTGTTGCGTCCGTTGCGGGATTCATCTCCGAGGACGACGGCGCAACGTGGAGCAAGCTCTTCGAGGGCAAGGGCTCGTCGGTGAGCTACAGCTTCGATACGACAAAGTACGAGGAAGCGAACATCAAGCTTCGTGCCGCAGCTTACGACTACGCGGGCAACGAGAGCAAGGAGCTCGTCCACATCTACGCTGTCGATAACGCAGGTCCCGCACAGGTAGTGAACGTGCGCTCGGCGGCTGTTACCGACGTTACGGCTTCCATCGCGTGGGACGACGTGCCCGACGACGATTTCAGCTACTTCACAGTTAAGTATTACCCGACCGAGGACACGGAGAAGGTAAGCACAGCTACCACCTCCACAACTCTCGGTATCAACCTCTCGGGTCTTGTTCCCGAGACCTCATACACTATCGAGGTCGCAGCTGTTGACATCTACAAAAATGTGGGCGAATACTCAGAGCCGTTCACATTCGTTACTACCTCCGATACAGTTGCTCCTATCATCGCTGCATTCGGACCCAAGCCCGCTTACTTCAACAAGTCCATCCCGCTCACAGTGACGGCTCAGGACGATTTCAACGTGGCTTCAGTGACGATACAGGCTTCGCAGTCAAACGAAAAGGACGCTGAGTGGAGCAACGCCGCTGTTATCAGCAACGAGAAGGGCGGAGCTTACTTCAGCACGTCATACACCCTCGATCTCACAGCTTATGCGGACGGCAAGCTCTATCTCCGTGCATTCGCTGTTGACAAGTCGGGTAACAAGGGCGAGCTCTCGGCTGTATACGAGTACGTCATCAAGCGTACTGCTCCCGAAGCGCCCACAAAGTTCAGCGCTTCCTCCGACTCGAACGCTATCGAGCTCAAGTGGGAGCCCTACGAGGACAAGACCGAGTCGGCGTACTTCTCGCTCTACAGAAGCGACGCGGAGGACGGCGATTACAAAGCTATCCTCACAAAGAGCAGCTCGCTCAACTACTTCGACAGGTCAGCCGAGACAGGCAAGACCTACTTCTACAAGCTCACCGCTATCGACGCGGCAGGCAACGAGAGCGCTATGTCAGAGGCTGTAAGCGCTGTTCTCAAGGAGGACAACGAAAAGCCCGAGATAGTCAGCGTTTCACCCGCTGAGACAGAGGTGCTCAGCACTGTACACAACAAGGTATCCGCGCTCGTAAGCGACAACGTAAAGCTCGCTTCCGTGACGATGGAGTACCGTCTCGGCGAGGATGACGAGTTCAAGAGCTTTGCCGAGTTCAAGGAAATCAACGATTACTACACCGTTGCAGAGGGAACTCTCCCCGCGGCTGCGCTCAAGGCAGATTCCGTCGAGGTCAGAGTTAACGCAGTTGACGGAGCAGGTCTGAGCGCTGAAACAAAGACCGTAAAGTACACCGTTGACAACTCCTTCACCGACATCAAGGAGATAAATGCGGAGCAGCTCTCCGACCACATCGCCCTTACATGGAAGGCAGAGGAGAACAAGCTCTCCACGGGCTACTACATCTACAAAAAGGCTAATAACGGTTCATGGCAGCGTATAGGCTCCATGGAGGCAGACGCCGAGAAGGAGGGCGAGTACCTCTTCACCGATTACAGCGTAAATGCTGCGGGAACTGTTACCTACAAGGTCGAGGCTTACTGCTCAAACGGCATAATGACCTATAAGGAGACATCTCCCGTCAAGATATACACCGCTCCCGAGGCTTCACTCGTGGTAGAGAACGCTCAGCAGAAGGGCGTTGAGTATATCTTCGACGCGACAGGCTGCCGTGATTACTACGGTATCGAGTCGATAGTCCTCGACTTCGGCGACGGCACCTCCGTAAGCGACACCTCTGCCGCTACGGCTAAGTTCATACACAAGTACACCGAAACAGGCACATACACTGCCAAGCTCACCTGCACCAACGAGCAGGGACTTGTTTCGACCTGCGAGCGCACTATCGAGGTCATCGAGCGCGTGCTCATGGGCGAATCCACAGTATTCGTAAAGACCACCGACGGCAAGCCCGCAGGCGGCATAAACGTTTACGTTGACCTCGGTCAGGAGCGTCAGAAGAAGCTCAGCACCGATTCCAACGGTAAGGTAACTTTCACAACTGTAGCGGGACTCCACACTATCGGCGTTTTCGGCGACGGCTACCTCCCCGCAGAGAAGGAGTGCACCATCCTCGCGGGTACGGGCAACTGCTTCTACTTCACGGTTACTCAGGAAGACATAGTCACAGCAGATTTCAAGGTCGAGCGCATGAAGCTCGATGAGATAAAGGCAGCAGGTATAGATATAACTGCTCCCGAGAACCAGCACATCGTTGAGGTCGAGGTGAACATCACCTATAAGGCTCACGAGCAGGACAAGGGCAGAATGCACTTCTACGCCAACGGCAAGGGCGGCATTGTAGGAGGCGGCGGCTGGTTCGGCGGCTGGGGCGGCGGCAGCTGGGGCGGCGGCGGTACAGGCGGCTCAGTTACCAAGCCCGTTTACGTCAACATCAACCCCGATACCAACGAGGTCGATACCCTTATCACTATGACAGTTCCCGTAAAGGCGAGCTTCCTCAAGGAATTCTTCCACGCAAGCCTTACGGTATACAACAACGCAGACGAGCAGTACACGATCTCGCAGAACGAGGTAAAGCTCAATCTCCCCGACGGACTCACTCTCGTCGATACCGAGAAGAGCGACGCTGCGAACGTTTCGTTCGAGACCCTTGAGGGTAAGTCGTTCAAGGATATCGACTGGATAATCCGCGGCGACAAGGACGGTACCTATAACATCTCGGCTTCGTACTCGGGTCACCTCGACCGCTTCAACGAGGACATCACAGCCGAGTTCACACCCGATGAGCCTATCACTGTATACGGCGAGAAGGCTGTTGCAGTTGATATCATCGTTCCCGAGCAGCTTTTCAACAACCGCTTCGTTTTCGAGGTGCGTATGACGAACAACTGCCCTGTTGATGTATACTGCCCGAATACAGACGTCGGAGCCATCGTTTCCAGCGCTCTCGGCAATGCAAACAGCAAGATGCCGCATATCTACCAGAGGAGCATTAAGAAGAACGGCAAGTACGTAAGGATACTCCCCACCGACGAGCCGGCTCTCGAGACTCTCGAGCCGGGCTTCACGTACAGCGTTATCTACGAGTGCATGGACGTATTTGAAGGCATTGACGGCGTGGGCGAGGACAGCTTCTATGACAGCCGCCTCGACGTTGTGAATGCTTCGCTGAAGGTGCTCAACGGCTCGCGCATACCCGTTTCTCTCAGCGTGGTACCGAATACCGAGTTCATCATCATTGAAGAGCTCAAGGAGATAAAATACGACCACGATACACAGTTTGTACTCTTTGTTACGGGCGGTAAGTATCAGAAGCCGCTCAAGAACGCTACAGTAAAGTTCAACGGCACTGAAGCTTCAACAGAAGATGAGGGCTACGTTGTTCTCGACCTTCCGACAGACCCGAAAGAACAGCATATCATGACCGTTACCTGCGGCGGCTACAAGCGCAGGGAGATGCTTCCTTACGTCGGCTATCAGAACGGCATAGACTACATACAGCTTGAATCGAGCGGTATGTATAAGGAGGACGAGAAGGAAGAGGAAGAAGAACAGGGCAGAGAATATGAGCAGGGTCATCTCCAGGAGGGATACGTAGACGGAAACGGCGGATTTATTGATACTCCCGGTCCCGTCGGTGATCCCGAGGACGATGCTTACTCGTGGGGCAAGTATAACGGCACAATGAAGCTCGGAAAGTCGTTCGAGTACGAGTTCAACGATGATCTGCCCATAATCGGCGGTCATACGTTCAAGCTCGACAACCTTAATCTGCCTGTCAAGCTGTCACTTGACGACGAGGGCTTTGCCTCGATCATTCTCTTTGATCCCGAATATGATCTTCTTGCGAAGATAAAGGGTGAGGAGCCCGAGGAAAAGGAAGACAAGCGCATCCAGAAGGAGTTTAAGGCAGCTCAGAAGGTAATCGAGGATTACAAGGGCAAGACAGCCAAGCAGGTAGCCGAGGACATTAAGAAGGCTCCCATCAAGAAGAACCCGTTCAAGTTCAAGGACGGCGAGACAAGCTTCGACCTGAAGGTACTGGGTGCTCTCTCGGCAAGCTACGACCCGAAGAAGGGCTTTGCGGAGTCCGTCCGTACAGGCGGCGTGGTATTCCGCGGACAGCTCCTGTTCCAGTTTGAGTTCAAGTATGAGTGGGAGACAACTATCGTTCTTGTGTCCGTCCCCGTAGCGATAAGCGTCGGAGTAGGTCTGAAGCTCAATATCAACACTACATTCACTATCGAATGCAACAACGGCGACCTTGATATCACAGGCAGCCTTGCGGCGGATTTCACCGTATCCGGCGAGGTGTTCGCAGGTGCAGGTGTCGCAGGAGCTATAGCTGCAGGTGCATACGGTGAGATCAAGATATCCTTCTATGTTACAATAATCTCTCTGGTCCCCGAGGATATCGGATTGAATAAGATAACGTACGAATATGAGGTCGGGGCGAAGGCGTACATCGGACCGTTCGAGATCAAAAAGTCGATGTTCAGCTCTGATGACCCGATAGTCCTGTACTCGAAACGTGACAAGCAGCAGGGCAAGACGGCTGCGCTCGGAGGCTTGTTCTCGGCGATGTACGACGAATCGCAGTATACTCTCGACGGAGATATTAGCGGCAGCGTATGGATCTCGGGCGACAATAAGAAGATATCGGGCGATAACGGCTACCTTGCTCTCACAGAGCTCGCAAGCGGAACACTCGACGAGTCCCAGATACAGCTCGGGGTCATCGGCGACAAGCTCGTTATGGTATACCTTGACGGCGATCCGAACCGCGACGCTGTTAACGCATACAGACTTATGTACAGCGTATACACCGCTGACGGCGGCTGGAGCGCTCCCGCTCAGGTCGATGCAGACGAGACGGGCGATTTCGCTCCTTATCTGTGGACTGACGGCAGCAGGATGTTCCTCATCTACCAGAACACAGCCGATGGTCTGACCGACGAGGCAGAGCTCACTGACTGGACTGCTGCACAGAACATAGCAGTATCCGAATTCGATACGGAGACAGACACATTCGGTGAGCCCTCTGCAATTACGACTGACGGTAACGTGCTCGACAAGAAGCCTGTCATCACTATGGTAGGCGATGAGGTATACGCTGTATGGGTATCGAATACCGAAAACAGCTACCTCGGCACAGACAATGCAAATTCCATCATGGTATCGGAGCTCGGCGAGGGCGGCTGGAGCGCTCCCGAGGCTGTACTCGAGGGTGCAAGCGCTATCACGGACATCACAGCAGCTCCGCACAATGACCGTCTCTACATCGTTTACGTCTCTGACGATGACAACGACCTCACTACCGAGGAAGACCGCACTCTCCGCACGATAAAGTACGGCGAGCTCCAGCCTTATGCTATCGCATCGGGTTATGTTTCGGCACCCGTGTTTGCAAAGGCTGCTTCCGACAGCGACAGCTGCCTCTACTGGCAGCAGAAGGAGAATATCCGCCGTTCAGAGAACCTCACAGACGCAGAATACCTCTTCGATGAGGGCATTTCAGCTGTATGTGCGGGCTTCGAGATAGAGGGCGACCATATCTTATGGACTGCCGCTGACGGCGAGAAGAGCTCCAACCTCTATGAATCCGTATACGACAGCGCTTCGGGCAAGTGGGGCGAGCCCATCAAGCTCACAGAGCAGGGACAGTACCTCAGAAATGTACAGGCTGTTTCGTACGGCGACAAGATAATGACAGTCATGGACCGCACAAAGACCGAGATAACAGCAGACGATGTTATCACGTCGAGCGGCATCGTAACTCTTGACATCAGCTGCATCAGCAATATCGCTGTCATTGACGTTGACTTCGACGAGGACGACTACAGAGCAGGCGAGGCTATGCCCGTTGACATCACCGTAGAGAACCGCGGCGACAGCGCACTGAACGGCGTTCATGTGACTATAGCGGGCGAGGACGGAAAGGCTGTATTTGACAAGGTAGTCGAGTGCGAGCTGCCCGTCAACGGCGTGGTACACGTTGAAGGTGAGATAACTCCCGACACATCGAAGGAGTTCACGGTAAGCGTGAATACCGCAGAGGATACCGACACATTCGCTGATGACAGCACATTCAAGCTCTCGGCAGAGTTCAGCGTGCTTGATATTTCCGCTGAAAAGACAGACAACAATACTCTCGCCATAACCGTTGCCAACAACGGTACAGCCGCAGGCTCGGACGACATCACTGTTTCCGAGCTCATGACGGGCAGAGTCCTTGACACTGTATCCTTCAATGATATAGCAGCAGGTGAGAGCTCTACCAAGAACATCGACCTCTCGAAGTATGACGTTGCAACAGGCGGCATTACCCTCAAGGGAAGCGGCTTGTCAGCGGAAAAGGTACTCTACGATGCAATGAGCGGCGTGGAGGCTTCTGCCGAGGAGTATAAGCTCGGCGACGTCAACAACGACGGCAGGGTCGATGCCAAGGACGCAACGATGGTACTCGTTTACTACTCGATGATGTCCTCGGGCAAGGAGGGCAATCTGACCGACGTACAGAAGAAGGCGGCAGATATGAACAACGACTCGCTCATCGACGCAAAGGACGCTTCAAAGATACTCGCTATCTATGCGGCTGCATCAACGGGCAAAGAGACCCTGTGAAAGGAGAGAGATATATGAAGAAACTGAATAAAAAGCTGCTCTCGGCAGTTCTCAGCGCCTCGCTCACGGTGACATCGGTCCCGTTTGCGGGAGCAGGCACTGTCGCAGAGGGCGAGCAGGCTGTGATGAATACAATAGCTCTTCCTGAGGAGACGTCGGCAAAAACTGCCGACGCTCCCGCGGAGCTCCCCGAATTTTCCACATCCAAGCAGGAGAGTGGCGAGCTCACCATAACAGCCTATAACGGCACGGCGACAGATGTCGTCATCCCCGCCGAGATCGACGGAGCAGCAGTTACGGCTATCGGCAAGAATGCCTTCAAGGGCAAGGCGCTGACCTCGGTGACTATACCCGATGGTATCACTTCCATAGCCTACCGTGCATTCCGCGACTGCGACGCGCTCAGTGAGGTTACTATCCCCGACACAGTCACTGTGATAGGTGAAGAGGCTTTCTACAACTGCAACAAGCTCGTTACTGTAAATATGTCCGCGGGGATCAAGACCGTGGGAGTGAATGCATTCGCGGAGAATCCGTCACTCATAGGCATCGAGATACCCGAGGGTGCCGAGAGCCTCGGAAACAGCTGCTTCAGCAACTGTGACGCGCTCTCACGTGTCATACTCCCCGACGGCATCAAGCTCGGAAACGACTGCTTCGCAGGCTGCGACGGGCTTGAATACCTCAGCCTTCCCGACGGCGTTACCTTCGGCGCAAGGGCGTTCAACAACTGCCGCACGCTCAACAAGGTAATATTCGAGGGCAAGACGGCTGTGCTCGGCGAGAGCACATTCAACGACTGCAATGAGCTCCAGTATGTCGTATTCCCCGAGGAGCTCGAGGCTATCCCGCAGTACTGCTTCTACAGCTGCGACAAGCTGAAGGCGATATCCATTCCCACGACCGTGAAGACCATCGGCAAGGAAGCTTTTTCGTACTGTATCGCTCTTACGGCGATACAGCTCCCCGACGGAGTGTCACTCGGCGAATCCGCTTTCGGGCGCTGCAAGTCGCTCGGAAAGGTTACTTTTGCGGGACGCTGTGAGGCTATAGGCAGCAAGTGCTTCGCAGGAGCTGCGATAACCGAATTTGAAGTCCCGAAGGGCTTGAAGACGCTCGGAGGCTCGGCGCTCGCAGACTGCACAAAGCTTGA
>CAMHBN010000067.1 GCA_946183385.1 uncultured Ruminococcus sp. | reverse complement strand
GACCTGCTCAACGCCAATATCACCTCCGATTCGTTCAACTGGAACGCCAAGTTCTCGTGCAAGTACAACAACGTATGGGTAGTGACAAATTCAAAGGTAGCGGTAATGCGCACCAAAAACAACTGACAGATATAAAGCGGACGGGAAGCCTTTCCTGTCCGCTTTTTGTTCGATATACAGCCTATCGGAAGGAATGTTTTTGTGCGATTCACCAAAAATATGTTTGTTTAAGGTAAAATCTATTGATTTTTTTACATTTAAGTTGTATAATTTTTCCTGTACATTTTTGCGGGTGTGGTTTCCCGCAGCAATAAAGTAAATGATGAGGGAATCGGTCATGAAAAGAACACGTTTTACAGCGGCTGTAGTAGCTTTCGCACTCGCCGCGACCTCTTTCACGACGGGCACGGGGCTCGTCTTTGCCGCTGACGACAGCGACATCACATACTCTCTCGGCGATACGAGCGGCGACGGTCTTATCGACGCCAAGGACGCTTCGGAGATACTCGCCGAATACTCCAGACTTTCCACAAACGTCGAGGGACTGTTCACGGGCTCGCGTGCGGAGGCTGCCGACGTTGACAAGAACGGCAGGATAGACTCCTCCGACGCGTCGAAGGTGCTGAAGTACTACTCCTACCTCTCCATCGGAGGCACCCGTGGGCTCGCGGAATATCTCGCGGACCCTAACGCGGAGGAAGGCGGCACGACCACCACCACTGCGGAAGAGACGACAGCTCCCGACGATACAACGACCACCACTGCGGTATCGACCGACTTGACTACCGATACCGAGACCACCGCATCGGCTCCCACGACTACGACAGCGGATCCGAACGGCGTTACTGCCATACTTCTCAGCCGCAGCGCCGCTGAGCTGAAGGTCGGCGACGAGGAGCTCGCCGCAAGGCTGACTATACAGCCCGATTCGGCTACAGACCTCAGCACGGACTGGTCGAGCAGCGACGAGAGCATAGTTACCGTGGACGAGAACGGTATGCTCAAAGCTGTATCCGCGGGTACGGCGACGATAACCGTCCGCAGCCTTAACAACCCCGATGTTGCGGCTCAGATAGCAGTAACTGTAACGGCTGAGACCACGGCTCCCGCTGACCCGAAGATGGTCACGGCGATACATCTCGACCGCACCGAAATGACTATAGCAGCGGGCACAGGAGAGCTCTCCGCAAGAGTGACAATGCTCCCCGCGACAGCTGTTGACCTCCGCGAGATATGGACGAGCAGCGACGAAAGCGTTGCAGTCGTTGACGGTGAGGGCTACGTAACGGCAATATATCCCGGCAGCTGCACGATAACCGTACAGAGCGCGAACAATCCCGCAGTAACAGCAACGATAGAGGTAACTGTCACAGGCGAGACAACGACAGCTCCCGCAGCCACCACCGCGGAGCTCACGACAACGACAGTGACAGAAACTACCTCAGCAGATACTACATCGGCTGAAACAACGACGACCGCAGCAGAGTCCGAGACTACTGCCACGACCACGGAAACGACCACAACGGCTGCTTCCGAGACTGCCGAAGCTTCCACAACATCTGAGGAGACAACATCGGCAGAGACTTCGACCACAGCTTCAACTCAGACCACCGCTTCCGAAACCACTACAACGGAGACCTCCACTACGTCTACAGCTCCCCTCGACCCCGACAGAGTCGCGGCTATCAAGCTCAGCTCAGACACGCTGACCCTTGCGGTAGGCGAAAAGGGACTGCCCTACGTCACAATAATCCCCGACACAGCCAAGAACAAGAAGGAGATATGGAGCAGCTCCGACGTCAGCGTTGCTACCGTTGACAAGTTCGGCAACATCACCGCCGAGGGCATAGGCAAGTGCACCGTATCCGTGCGCAGCGACGACAACCCCGACGCAATGGCAGAGATAGCGGTAAAGGTCGTAAGCGATACGACGGTACGCGCCATCTCGCTCTCCGACTACTCGCTTGAGATAGAGGTCGGCGAGCTCGGCATCTCGTGGGTAACGATGCTCCCCGATAAGGCGACAAACAAGAACGAGATATGGTCGTGCTCCGACACCGAGATCGCCATTGTTGACCAGAACGGCTGGATACGCGGCAAGAGCGTAGGCGAGTGCACCGTGACGGTAACAAGCGCAGACAACACCGACGTCAAGGCTGACATCAAGGTCACTGTCATACCGAAGACAGCAGTCAGCTACATAGTCAAGGAGAAGACGACCTCCGAGCACACGGCGTTCTGCACGTTCTTCCCGAAGAAGGCGAAGGGAAACTTCACTATCGAGTACGTGATAATGAACACGAACGGCACTGTCAATACGATACAGACATCTCCCCTGTCCGTACCCGAGCTGCCATCCTATACGGCATATCTCAAGGGCGAAACGGATAATTTTGAAGTCTCGACCTATGTGATAAACAACGCGACAGGCGAAAGAGCAATAATGGGCATCTACCGCTTCTACGGCGGCGGTCAGAGCTTCGAGATAAAAGCCGAGAACATCGAATACGCATTCTCCCTTGTAAAGGGACTCAGCGAATAAAAAACAAGACGTCAAGGACAACCTTGACGTCTTTCATTTTATCATAACTTTGTAGGGGCGGTGTCCGCCGCCCGCGCAATTATTTTATCGGATGCCCCAGATATTTTCCGCATAATCGGCGATAGTCCTGTCGGAGCTGAACTTGCCCGCATTGCACATATTGAGCCACTGCTTCCGCGCGAAAGCGTTCCTGTCGGAGGCGTAGTCATAGATACAGCGGAGCTTCGTCTCCACGTAGCTTCTGAGGTCGCCGAGGAGATAATAGTGGTCGGGAGCGTGCCAGCTCGCGCCGTCGAGCAGGGACATATACAGCTCGCGGAAATCGCCGCTGCCGCCGTCGGAGACAGTGCCGTCAATGAGGGACGAAACCACGCGCTTTATCATCGCGTCCTCGGCGAAGACGCGTCTGCTGTCGTAATCGGGGACGATACGCGCGAGGTCCTCCACGCGTGCGCCGAAGATGTAGTTGTTCTCCTCGCCCGCCTCCTGCACTATCTCGATATTCGCTCCGTCGTAGGTGCCGAGCGTCACCGCACCGTTGAGCATGAGCTTCATATTTCCCGTACCGCTCGCCTCTGTGCCCGCGGTGGATATCTGCTCGGAGACGTCAGCCGCCGCAACGAGCTTTTCCGCGTAGGAGACGTTGTAATTCTGCACGAATATCACCTTTATGAGATCGCGGGTGTCGGGGTCAGAGGAGACGATACGCCCTATCTCGTTGATATACTTGATGATAGCCTTCGCGCGCTTATAGCCGGGGGCAGACTTCGCACCGAAGATGAAGGTCGTGGGCTTGAAGTTGGTTATAGAGCCGTCCTTGATGCCGTAGTATATCCACAGTATCGAGAAGGCATTGAGCAGCTGGCGCTTGTACTCGTGCAGGCGCTTTATCTGAATGTCGAACACGGACTCGGGGTCTATATCGACGCCCTCGCGCTCCCTGATGAAGTCGGCGAGCTGAACCTTCTTCGCCTGCTTTATAGCAACGAAGCGCCCGAGCACCTCGCCGTCATTAGCGCAGTCCGCGAGATTGCGGAGCTGTGAAAGGTCGGTCAGCCAGCCGTCGCCTATCTTCTCGGTGATGAGCTGTGAAAGCTCGGTGTTGCAGAGCGCGAGCCAGCGGCGCTGGGTGATGCCGTTGGTCTCGTTGCGGAAGCGCTCGGGACAGAGGCTGTACCAGTCCGCGAGGACGGAATCGCGCAGTATCTGCGTGTGTATCTCCGCAACGCCGTTGATGTGGCTCGAAGCATAGCACGCCATATCCGCCATATGGATAAGCTCGCCCTTGATTATCTTGATACGATTCGTTTTGTCCTTGGGAACTCCCGCCGCGTACATCTCGGCGATAAGCTCCTCGTTTATCTGAATGATTATCTCGTAGATACGCGGCAGGACCTCCTCAACAAGCCCTGTCCACCACTTCTCGAGAGCCTCCTGCATAACGGTGTGGTTGGTGTAGTTGAACACCTTTTTCGCAGTGGCGAGCGCCCTCTCGAACGTCCAGCCCTCGTTGTCCACGAGCTGACGAATGAGCTCGGGGATAGAGATAACGGGGTGGGTATCGTTGAGCTGCACGGAGATGTAGTCGGCAATGTTGTCGAGCGTGCCGAAGCGAGCCTTATGCTTGCGGAGGATATCCGTCAGCGAGGCACAGCTGAAGAAATACTGCTGCTTCAGGCGGAGCTTCTTGCCCTCGTTGGTATCGTCGTTCGGGTAGAGCACACGCGAGATGTCCTCGGCGTATATTTTCTCCTTGGAGGCTTCGAGGTAGTCCTGCCTGTTGAAGGTATCGAAGTCGAACTCCTTTACGGGCTCAGCCTGCCACAGACGGAGAGTCCCCACATTCTCGGTGCGGCAGCCGAAAATCGGCATATCGTAGGGCACAGCCTTCACGGTCTGCCCATTGTATTCAATGAAGACGGTGTCCTCGTCGCAGCGCACCGACCACGGGTCGCCGTAGCGTGTCCAGTCGTCGATATCCTCGCGCTGGAAGCCGTCCACTATGGTCTGCTTGAAGAGACCGTACTTGTAGCGTATGCCGTAGCCGTCGAGCGGCAGAGCGAGGGTCGCCGCCGAATCGAGGAAGCACGCCGCAAGACGTCCGAGACCGCCGTTTCCGAGAGCGGCATCCTCGATGACCTCAAGGTCTGCGAGGTCGAGCCCGAGCTCCTTAAAGGCGTCATTGACCTCGTCGTAAATGCCGAGGCAAAGCAGATTGTTGAATACCGCACGTCCCACGAGAAACTCCATAGAAAGGTAGGCAGCGCGGCGCTTGGAGAGGTGCTCCTCACGCGCCCTGCTCCACCGGTCGGAGTAAAGCTCCATCACCGTCTCGCCGAGCGCATTGTGGAGCTGCTGCGGCGTCGCGGACTTGATATCCTTGGGCAGTCTGCCCGTGAATTTCTCGGTAAAAGCTTTCTTGTCCATAGTTTTTCTCCTTATTTTCAGTATGTATTATTGTTCATTATTAACTGTTTCATGCACAATTTCAGAGAGCCTCTCCGAAAGCAGCATTGGCATATAGTGTCCGCCCTCGACCTCATAGTATTCCTTATCGGGAGCCGTGATACTGTCATAGTACTCCTTTGCAACGGAGGTCATCACATCGTAGTCCTTATCGCCCATGATCATATAGACAGGCACCTTGTAATCCGTTCTGTCAAGCACTGAAATAGCGCTCATATTTCCCCACTGACAGCAATCAAGGTACGGATACTGCGGAAAGTCCTCGACCTTTGTGGGAACAGACGCAAAGAAAAAGTTGTAGTAGTCCTTTACAGACCAGTAAGGGCAGAAGATCATAGCTGAGACAACATTAACATCTCCTGCAAACTCGGAATTGGGCTCGGTATATTTTGCATAGAGCTTATCCCATTCGACGGCTGCCTGCCGCTGCTCCTCCGTTGTCATACCGTCAAATACAGCCTGATCGGTGATAATGCTTTCGGCAATGGCACGGTATTCGGGATCGTCCTTCGTCCACTCAAGAGCCTCAGTCTTCAGTGCTTTCATGATCTCGATGTTATCGACAGGAAGGCTCATAGCATAGAATCTGTCATACCTTTCGGGATTATCGAGGACAAGCCGCGCACCGAAGGCTGCTCCCCACGAAATGCCCATTACACTTATTTTATCCTTGTCCATATAGTCCAGCAGAAATTCAGTCATTTCCTCGCCGTCACTGAAAAGCTGCTCGTAGGTTATCTGTGTGCCCATCTGGTCCTTCGTCCAGCTGTGACCGCAGGCACGCTGGTCCCAGTTGACGACGGTGTAAATATCACTCAGCTTTCTCAGGACGGGATAGTCCTCGTAGCTTGTAGGCTGCCCCGGACCGCCGTGCAGATAGAGCAGAACGGGATTATCCTTGTCCTGCCCGTAGATGTTTATCCACTGCTTAGTGCCGTTTATGTCAACGTACATAGTCTCGTTTATGCCGCCCTTTGGCGTCTTATTATTGATACGCTGACCGATGAAGCGGACGATGAAGAACAAAACTATGGCGGAGACAACGACAATGAGTACCCATTTTAATATCTTAAAGAGTATCTTGAAGAATTTTTTCATAATATGCTCCTGTTGAACTCACCATGTGATACACCGCGCTTAAAGGCGGTTGTACATTTTATTCAGCCTGTGTATCTTCTTGGCAAGCTCTGGCGTAAAGTCGCTCTCCCTGGTGCGGAACTGCCAGTTGCCGCCGAGAGTAGACGGCGTATTCATGCGGTCGTCGGCGGGGCTGTCGAGGAAGTCCTGCATCTGCGCCGCCGCCACCATAGCGACGCTTCCCCACGCAGCGCGGATAACAGCCGCGGGGATATCGCTCCTCTTGCGGACGTTGAGGTATCTTTTCGCGAATTTCAGCGACTTCTTGTCCATTCCCGCAGCCCAGCCATTGAGCGTCTCGTTGTCGTGAGTGCCCGTATACGCAAAGCAGTTGGTGGTGGTGAAGTTGTGCGGGAGGTAGTCGTTCTCTCCGTCCGAGAAGGCGAACTGGAGCACCTTCATGCCGGGATAACCGCATTTATCGAGCATGACGTGCACCTCGGGAGTGAGAAAGCCCAGATCCTCGGCGATGATACTGAGTCTGCCGAGCTTCTCCTCCGCGAGCCTGAACAGCTCGTAGTCGGGACCTTTTTTCCACTCGCCGACGGTCGCGTCCTCGTTGCCGTAGGGAATGGTGTAGTAGCTCTCGAAGCCGCGGAAGTGGTCGATACGCACGATATCGTAGAGCTCCGAGGCGGACTTTATGCGGTCTATCCACCATTTGTAGCCCGTCTTTTTATGGTAGTCCCAGTCATAGAGCGGATTGCCCCACAGCTGACCCGTAGGCGAGAACTCGTCGGGCGGACAGCCCGCCACGCAGACGGGACGCCTTTTGCGGTCGAATTGGAAGAGCCTGTGGTCAGCCCACGCCTCGACGCTGTCGAGGGCGCAGTATATCGGTATATCGCCGACTATCTCTATCCCGCAGTCGTTGACGTACTTTTTCAGCTCCGACCACTGCCGCGCGAACTCGAACTGCAAGAACTTATAGAAGCCGATATCGTTTTTGAGTTCCTTTTTCGCGGCGGAGACAGCCTTCGGGCGGTGCATGGCGAGGTCGCTGTCCCACTCGTACCACGCCCTGCCGCCGTTCTTGGCTTTGAGCGCCATGAACAGCGCATACTCGTCGAGCCAGTCCTTGCACTCGTCGCAGAAGCGCCTGTACTCGGGGAATTTCGACGGCTTGAAGCGCGAATACGCTATCCTCAGCACCTTGAAGCAGTTCTCGTAGATGATGCTGTAGTCCACCTTGCCGGGCTCGCTCTCCCACGTAAAGCTCGAATACTCGTGCTTTTCGAGCAGTCCGTCGCCCTCGAGTATCTCGAAGTCGATGAAGTAGGGATTGCCCGCATTCACGGAGAACGACTGATAGGGCGAGTCGCCGTAGCTCGTGGGCGAGAGCGGCAGTATCTGCCAGCACTTCACGCCCGCGCTTTTGAGGAAGTCCGCGAAGGCGAAGGCGTGCCTGCCCATCTTGCCGATACCGTACTCGGACGGCAGGCTGGATATATGCATTATTATGCAGCTTTTTCTCATAATTTCACTCCATTGTGTATAACTGTATAATCCGTCGGTGAAAGCTCATACTATGGGTAAAGAGGTGTGCTATGAAGCTTTCACGCTATGTTTTTGTATTTCTTATGGGCTTTTTCCTTTACGGCTTTGTCGAGGTCACGGGCAGAGGCTATACACACTGGACAATGTGCATAACGGGCGGTATAGTCCTGACGGTGATATATACCCTCAGTAACCGTCCCGCCGCAACACTTGCGAAGACGTGCCTGCTCGGAACTGCCGCGATAACGCTGATAGAGTTCGCGGTGGGCGTGTTCGACAACCTTATAATGGGCTGGCAGGTGTGGGATTATTCCGAAATCCCGCTGAATATTCTCGGACAGGTCTGTCCGCTGTTCAGCCTTTTGTGGTTCATACTGTGCATACCCGCGTACTTCCTGTGCCGCTCTATCGAACGCCGATTCGTTTAATCCAATATTGTTTCCCGCCGAAAGCAGACTACGCCGTTTGTACAGCATGAGCGAGCTTGCGAGCGTCAACGGCGCGGTGTCCGCGCTGCCGATTCGCGATGTCGCTCGTAAACTTGCTTACCTATACGTGCGGCAAGTTTATTCCCGCGATTGTTACCCGCCGAAAGCAGACTACGCCGTTTGTACAGCGTGAGCGAGCTTGCGAGCGTCAACGTAGTTAGGGGTCAGGGGAACTGTGTTCCCCTGCGGAGTCCAGAGGCAGAGCCTCTGGCGGGTCGAGGGCAGCGCCCTCGTTAAAAGCCTTCGGCTTTTAATTCAGCCACAAGCCCCGTATAGAACTCGCGGACATCGTAGTCCTCGACGTTCTCGCGCATGAGGTCGATGACGTCGCCGTGGGTGATACCGCGGATATGCTTGGTCTCGAT
>CAMHBN010000066.1 GCA_946183385.1 uncultured Ruminococcus sp. | reverse complement strand
GGTCATCAAGAACCTTATCTCGCTCTCGGGCGGCGAGCAGTCGTTCGTGGCTATCGCGATATACTTCGCGATACTCAAGCTCAGACCCGCGCCGTTCTGCATACTCGACGAGATAGACGCGGCTCTCGATGAGGTAAACGTAAGAAAGTATGCGCAGTACCTGAAAAAGTTCACGGATACCACGCAGTTCGTGCTGGTAACTCACCGCCGCAGCGCTATGGAGGAGGCAAACGTCCTCTACGGCGTAACTATGCAGGAGGACGGTATCTCGAAGCTCCTCAAAATGGAGCAGGTGGACTTCCAGGAGGACGTAGCAGACGTACAGTAACGCAGGCTTTGACCGATATATGAAAAGAGGATAATATGGGAATATTTTCTAAGATAGCAAAGGGACTGAAGAAGACGAAGGACAGCTTCCTCGGCGGACTTCAGAAGGTCTTCAACTCCTTTACCAAGATAGACGAGGAGCTCTTCGAGCAGCTCGAGGAGCAGATGATAATGAGCGATATCGGCGTGGATACGTCGGTGGAGATATGCGAGCGCGTCCGCAGGAAGGTCAAGGAGCGCGGTATCACCGATCCGCAGGAGATAATGGAGCTCATACACGAGGTCATCTCCGAGATAATGGGCGACGATACGGGTCTCGACCTCACGAAGTCGCCTGCCGTGATAATGGTCATCGGCGTAAACGGCGCAGGCAAGACCACCACCATCGGCAAGATGTGCCACCAGTTCAAGAAAGAGGGCAAGAAGGTGCTCGTTGCGGCAGCTGATACCTTCCGTGCGGCGGCTATCGACCAGCTACAGGTCTGGACCGAGCGTGCGGGAGTTGACATCGTAAAGCACGCCGAGGGCAGCGACCCCGGTGCGGTTGTGTACGACGCTCTCGAAGCGGCGAAGGCTCGCGGCTGTGACGTTGTCATCATCGACACCGCGGGACGTCTTCACAACAAGAAGAACCTCATGGAGGAGCTCAAGAAGATAAACCGTATCATCGACAACAAGGCTGAGGACAGCTCGCGCGAGGTGCTGCTCGTGCTCGACGCGACAACGGGTCAGAACGCCGTAAGTCAGGCTAAGCTGTTCAGCGAGACTGCTCCGATAACGGGCATAGTGCTGACAAAGCTCGACGGCACGGCAAAGGGCGGTATCGTCATTTCCATCAAGAATGAGCTCGGCATACCTGTAAAGCTCATCGGCGTGGGCGAGAAGATAGACGACCTCCAGCCCTTCGACAGCCGTATGTTCGTGGACGCGCTGTTTGATATGCCCGCTCCCGACGATGAGGAGGAAGAGGACGAGTCAGCAGCTCCCGAGAACGAGGACGAGGACTTCGACGAGGCTGATGTCTCCGAGGCAGAGTACGACGACGATGATGAAGACGAGGACTACGACGAAGATGATGACGAGTCTGAGGACGACGATGAAGACGAAGACGTCGAAGACGCGTCCGATTACGATGAGGACAAGGAAGCCTTCGACGTTGACAATTTCGACGAGAATGCCGAGTTCACGGCTCGTACCGAGTTCAATATAGACGAGAACTTCATGGCGGAGCTCGCGCAGGAAAAGGCTGCCGAGGAGGCAGACGAGGAAGAGGACGACAGATTCGACTTCGGCGACTCCGAGCACGAAACCTATGAGACGGAGTACTATTCCGAAGAGGAGGAAGTTCCCGAGAAGAAGAAAAAGAAGGGATTCTTCAGCCGTCTGTTCGGCAGAAAGGACGAGGACGATGAAGACGACGAATAAACTCGTCATGGCGACAAATAACGCAAACAAGCTCCGCGAGGCGAGGGAGATACTCGCGCCGCTGGGGATAGAGGTGCTGTCTCAGCGTGAGGCGGGCGCGGACTGCGACCCCGACGAGAACGGCTCTACCTTCGCGGAGAATGCGATAATAAAGGCTACGGCGGTATTCGAGGCTGTTGGGCTTCCCACTATTGCCGACGACAGCGGTCTGTGCGTCGAGGCTCTCGGCGGCAGACCCGGAGTCCACTCCGCGAGATATGCTCCCAAGGGCGAGGAGTGCGATAAGCTGCTCGGCGAGATGAAGGACGTCCCCGACGGCAAGCGCGGCGCGGCTTTCAGGTGTACGATATGCTACATCGACGGGAGCGGGCACACCGAGTTCACGGGCAGCTGCGAGGGAGCTATCGGCTACGAGCAGCGCGGCAGCAACGGCTTCGGCTACGACCCGGTGTTTATGGTCGGCGACAGGACGATGGCGGAGCTCTCCGCGGACGAAAAGAACAGTATAAGCCACAGAGGTGCGGCTCTGCGCGAGCTGTACCGCTTCCTCAGAGAAAGAAACGGTGAATGATATGCTGACAAGCAAGCAAAGGGCGTACCTGCGCGGTATCGCTTCAACTTATGAGACTATTTTCCAAGTGGGCAAGGGCGGAGTTACCGAGGCTATGTGCAAGGACATCGAGGCGGCTCTCACCAAGAGGGAGCTCATAAAGCTGAGAGTTCTCGACAACTCGGGCTGGACCGCACGCGAGGCTGCCGACGCCATAGCCGAGCAGACAGGCGCGGATGTTGTACAGGTGATAGGCAGCAGATTCGTGCTCTTCAAGCGCAACGAGAAGGAGCCCGTCATCGAGAATATACCCAAGGCAAAGTGATGAAGGTCGTACTTATAAGCGGTACGAACCACAAGGGCTCGACCTACCGTATCGGGCGTATCGTGGCTGACAAAATTGCCAAGCCCGAGGACATCAGCGAGGTGTTCCTCCCGTGTGATTTCGGCGAATTCTGCCTCGGCTGCACTACCTGCTTCACCAAGAGAGAGCAGGACTGCCCGCACTATGAGAAGCTCCGCCCGATAACGGAGCTGATAGACGCCGCCGACGTCGTGATACTGACCTCGCCCGTGTACTGCTACCACGTCACGGGACAGATGAAGGCTCTGCTCGACCACTACGGCTACCGCTGGATGGCGCACCGTCCCGACGCGAGGATGTTCCGCAAGCAGGCGGTCGTCGTATCTACGGCTGCGGGAGCGGGTGTGAAGTCCACAATGAAGGATATGGCGGACAGCTGCTTCTTCTGGGGCATACCGCAGACCTACAGGCTCGGCAGACCCGTTGCGGCTACCGACTGGGACGGAGTAAAGTCCGAGCTCAAGGACAGGATAAATGCGGAAGCTGAAAAAATCGCGAAAAAGATACGCAAAAGGGAGAAAAAAGTCCCCGTGGGGATAAAAACGAGGGCTTTTTTCAAGATCATGAGCCTTATGCAGCGAAACGGCTGGAATCCCGCCGACGCCGACTACTGGAAGGCGAAGGGCTGGACGGGCAGCGCTCGTCCGTGGAGGTAAGGTTATGCGCATAGGAATTTACGGCGGGAGCTTCAATCCCGTCCACAACGGGCATATCCACCTCGCGCTGACGGCTGTCAGCGAGCTGGAGCTCGACAGGCTGTACCTCGTACCCTCGAAGATAAGCCCGCACCGCTCGTCGGACGAGTATGTCTCCGAGGAGGACAGGGTCGAGATGCTGAGGCTCGCCTGCAAGGTGAGCGACAAGCTTGAGGTATGCGACTACGAGTTGCGCTCCGACAGGGTGAGCTACACGATATTCACGGTCGAGGAGTTCCGCAGGCGCTTCCCCGACGACGAGCTCTTCCTGCTCGTGGGAAGCGATATGCTGATGATATTCGAGACTTGGAACAGATTCGAGGACATACTGCGCGAGTGCACGCTCGCGGTGGTATCGCGCTGCGAGGGCGATATGCCTGAGCTCGAAAAAAAGGCGGAGGAGCTGCGCAAATACGGAAATATCGTCTTATGCAAAGCTGCGCCTGTGGAGGTCTCGTCCTCGGATATCCGCAAAAAAATTGCAAAAAATAAAAAATACTATTGCTATCTCGACAAAAATGTAGTACAATATATTAGACTGAGGAAATTATACAAACAATGAGGTGAGCGTTTGTTATACGATATCGGCGAAAAAAAGAAGCTGCTGAAAACAATGCTTTCGCAGAAGAGACTACAGCATTCGCTGAACGTCGCGGCAGAGTGCAGGAAGCTTGCCGAAAAATACGGAGAAGACCCCGATAAAGCCTATTTCGCGGGACTGCTCCACGATATATGCAAGGAGCTTCCCGCAGAGGAGCAGAAAGAGCTCGTACTGAGCAGCGGCTACGCCGTGTGCAGGGAGGAGCTTGAGACCCGTTCGCTGTGGCACGCCATCGCGGGAGCATACTACGTGAAAAGCAAGTTCGGAGTGGAGGATATAGATATCCTCGACGCGATACGCTTCCATACAGTGGGCAGGGCAGGGATGACCCGCCTCGAGGAGATAGTCTATCTCGGCGACCTTATCTCAGCCGAGCGTGACTACAAGGACGTAGACAAAATGCGCAAGATAACCTATATCAGCCTCGACGAGGCTATGCTCGAGGCGTTTTCGTTCTCGATAAAGAATCAGGTCAAGAAGAACGGTGTGATACCGCTCTGCACGGTAGAGGGATACAATTTTTACAACAGACTCGTAAACGAAGAAAAGACAGATACAGAAAAATAGTAGAATCAAACCAAAAGAGCCAATGAAATCAGGAAAAGAGGATATTAATGGACAACAACGAAGTCAATCCGAACGGTAACGGCGTGCAGAAGAGCGCTCCAAAGCCGCTCAGGAAGCTCGTGAAGGTTAATAGAGAAAACAGGGACACATTTCAGCAGTATCCGCCTGTGAATGAGGAATATCACGGCAGATACGAGGCTCCGCCGCAGCAGTACCGCGGACAGCACGAGGCTCCCTCGGGCGGATACCGCGCTCAGCACGAGGCTCAGGCACCGTACAGGGGCAGATATGAAGCCGAAAACGGTGGCGGATACTACGACGACTACGGTTATGAGGATCACAGCAGTAAGCGCTTTTCGTTCAAGGACTTCCTCATAAAGACGCTTGCGGTGGTGACCAGTCTTGTTATCATAGCTATGCTTGTGATAAATGTCCCCATTTTCGCAGACAAAAAGACAGGCGGGAACATCTCGCTCATCAATCTTTTCAAGACAGCTCAGCCGATGGCTAAGGAGGGCTTGCTGAACAAGGATAACGTCACGCTCAATATCGACAGCGAAAAGGTCGATATCGACTTCGATGACGGACTCGACCTCCCTCAGCTCATCGAGGGTCAGTACAGCGTGCTCTTCCTCGGATTCGACGAGGACGAATTCAACTCTGACGTTATGTGGATAGTCCAGTTCGACATCGGACACGGCGAGATGAATATACTCCAGATACCGCGTGACTGCTGTCTGCCCGACTATACCTCCAGCCCGTCAAGAAAGTTCAACAGCGTGTACTCTATGGGCGACTACAGCGTAAACCCGCCGATACAGCGTGTGGTAAACGCGGTGCAGGAGAACTTCGGCATACCGATAGACGCCTATATCACGACTGCCTGCTTCGATATCGTCAGAATGGTCGATATCGTGGGCGGTATCCCGATACACCTCGATAACGAGATAATCTACGAGGCTGACAAGATAATCCCCGCAGGCGATGTGACCCTTACGGGCGAGCAGGCTGAGTGGTTCATACGCTTCAGAAATGAGTGGCTGCAGGGCGATATCGGTCGTATGCAGAATCAGCGCCGCTTTATGTCGGCGGCTATGATGAAGCTCTTCGACATCGTCGAAAATGAGGGCAGACTCAAGCTCTACAGCTATATCAAGCAGATAAAGGACGAGGAGCTCATATATACCGACCTCTCTATCGGCGATATGAGCAAGATAGCAGACTTTGCTTCAACTCTCGATATGGACAATGTCCGCGTGAATATGGTGCCGGGCGAGGACGCTACGTTCTATGCCGAGGACGGCGAGGAGTACGCGGTGTACTCGGTCCACAAGGCGGAGACGATAGCCCTGCTGAACGAGTACTACAGACCCTATCAGACTGCTATGACTCCCTATGATACATCAATTGTCGAGCTCGTTCTCGACCACCAGTATGATGTATACGACGACACAAATATGACCTTCGAGGAGCTCGAAACTGCGACCGAACCGCTTCGAGACCCCGATAAAAAACCAAGTTGGAAGGTAGATTGATATATGACCGAGCAGGAAAAGCTTGAACTTATAGTAAAAACACTCGACAGCAAAAGAGGCGAGGACATACAGGCTCTGCGAATCGCAGACCTTACTATCCTCGCGGACTACTTCGTGATAGTAAACGGTACGAGCAATACCCATGCGCGCACCCTCGCCGACGAGGTCGAATTCGTGCTCTCGCAGAAGGGCATCGAGCCCGAGAGACGCGAGGCTGATACGGGCAACACGTGGATAATCCTCGATTACGGCGACATCATCGTGCACGTATTCTACAAGGAAACGAGAAGCTTCTACAAGCTCGAGGGTCTGTGGGCAGACGGCGAGCAGGTGGATATAAGCTCTCTGCTGGTAAAGGAGAACGGCGATGTTTAAGACGAATAACGAGCAGGGCAGAACGGTATGTATCGCGATAACAGCGTATATGCTGCTGAAAGCGGTGCTGAATATGTTCCTTGGGGGCATAACCTTCGGCAGTGTATTCCATATGTTCTTTGCGGTGGGCATTGCGGTAGTTCTCGGTGTGTTCATGTTTTCTGGACTGGAATACGTCAACTACGCAGTCGCGGGCTATCTCGCACTTGGCTTCGTGACACACCTTATTCCCAACATCGTTCACATTACCGATAACTGGATATATCTCCTCGAAGGCTTCGTGGACGTCGGCTGTGCTGTGCTGCTGATGATACTGCCGCAGGTCAAGGAGCACTTCACGAATCCGTGGAGCGAGGTAAAGGAACTCTTCAACAAATTTTAATAAAGGAATGATAAAAGATAATGGGCAGATACGATTTCAGCACCATTGAAAAGAAATGGCAGAAATACTGGGAGGAGCACGAGACCTTCAAGACTGACGTATGGGATTTCAGCAAGCCGAAGTTCTACGCGCTCGATATGTTCCCTTACCCGTCGGGAGTAGGTCTCCACGCGGGACACCCCGAGGGCTATACAGCTACAGATATAGTTTCACGTATGAAGCGTATGCAGGGCTATAACGTACTCCACCCGATGGGCTACGACTCGTTCGGTCTGCCCGCGGAGCAGTACGCAGTAAATACGGGCAATCACCCCAACGGCTTCACTCAGGAGAACATCAAGACCTTCTCGAAGCAGCTTAAAGAGCTCGGCTTCGACTACGACTGGTCGAAGATGATAGCTACCTCCGACCCCGAATTCTACAAGTGGACACAGTGGATATTCAAGCAGCTCTACCTTGACGGCTATGCCAAGTACATAGATATGCCCGTCAACTGGTGCGAGGAGCTCGGCACGGTGCTCTCGAACGACGAGGTCATCGACGGCAAGTCCGAGCGCGGCGGCTTCCCTGTTGTACGAAAGAATATGAAGCAGTGGGTCATCGACCAGCCCGCCTTCGCCGAGAAGCTCCTTGAAGGTCTCGACGAGATAGACTGGCCCGAGTCCACGAAGTCGATGCAGAGAAACTGGATAGGCAAGTCCACTGGCGTTGAGGTCGAGTTCGATATTGTCGGCGGCGGCAAGTTCTCGATATTCACGACCTGTATCGAGACTATCTACGGTATCACATTCATGGTCCTCGCTCCCGACGGTGACATCACCGCAAGCCTGCTCGACCGCGTACAGAACCGCGACGAGGTGCAGGCTTACATCGACGAGACAAAGAAGAAGAATGATATGGACCGCACCGAGCTCAACAAGACCAAGTCGGGCTGCGAGCTCAAGGGCGTTACCTGCATAAATCCCGTAAACGGCAAGGAAGTCCGTATGTTCATCGGCGACTTCGTACTTGCCAGCTACGGTACGGGCGCTGTTATGGCTGTTCCGAGCCACGATCAGCGCGACTTTGAGTACGCGATAGCTCACAACATCGACATGATTCAGGTCATCGACGGCAAGGACGGTCACATCGACGTGTCCGAGGCTGCGATGGAGAAGACCGAGTACCTCGGCAAGGGCTATAAGCTCATCAATTCCGAGGAGTTCACGGGGCTGACCGTTGAAGAGGCAAAGGAAGCCATCACTCAGAAGCTCGAGGGTATGGGCAGAGCTAAGCGCACTGTCAACTATCACTTCCGCGAGTGGATATTCGCCCGCCAGCGCTACTGGGGAGAGCCCGTGCCCGTCGTTCACGGCGAGGACGGTCAGATACACGTTCTCGATGACTCCGAGCTCCCGCTCATTCTTCCCGAGCTCGACGACTACAAGGGCAAGAACGGCAAGGCTCCGCTCGAAAATGCTACCGAGTGGAAGAAGTACGATAACAACGGCGTAAAGGGTACTCGCGAGACCTCGACTATGCCCGGAAGCGCGGGCTCGAGCTGGTACTATTTCAGATACATCGACCCGCACAACGACAAGCAGTTCGCAGACCCCGAGCTCCTGAAGCACTGGATGCCCGTAGACCTCTACATCGGCGGTCCCGAGCACGCTGTCGGACACCTTATGTATTCGCGTATCTGGAACAGATACCTCTACGATAAGGGCTTGGCTCCGACGAAGGAACCGTTTAAGAAGCTCGTTCATCAGGGTATGATACTCGGAGAGAACGGCATCAAGATGGGCAAGCGTTTCCCCGAATTCGTGG
>CAMHBN010000065.1 GCA_946183385.1 uncultured Ruminococcus sp. | reverse complement strand
TCACGAATTTTATGCAATGAAGTGAATTGCTCATATCCGGGAAGTTTTTTCATTGTTTCTATAATTAGTTCTATGTTTCTTTCTTTCTTGCCATTTTCTTCTCCTTTTAGCTTATGTCAGCGAGGTCGAGGTAGTCGGCGCCGTACTCGGAGATGTAGTCCTTGCGTCCCTGTAAGTCGTCGCCGAGGAGCATCTCGAATACCTCTGTCGAATCCTTGATGTCGTCCACCGTCACCTTGATAAGACGGCGGGTATCGGGGTTCATAGTGGTGAGGCTCATCATATCGGGCTCGTTCTCGCCGAGACCCTTCGAGCGCTGTATCGTGTGCTTCTTGTCGCCTATCATTTCGAGTATGTGCTGCTTTTCAGCCTCTGTGTAGGCGAAGTAGGTCTTCTCCTTCGTGTTTATCTCAAAGAGGGGAGACTCCGCGATGTAGACGTAGCCCTCCTCGATGAGCTTCGGGGTCAGCCTGTAGAGCATCGTCAGTATCAGCGTGCGTATCTGGAAGCCGTCGACGTCGGCATCGGTGCATATAACTATCTTGTTCCAGCGGAAGTTGTTGATGTCGAAGGTGGAGAGCTCCTTGTTCGCCTTCGAGGTGACCTCGACTCCGCAGCCCAGCACCTTGATGAGGTCGGTGATTATCTCACTCTTGAATATCTTCGTGTACTCCGCTTTAAGGCAGTTGAGTATCTTTCCGCGGACGGGTATTACTGCCTGAAATTCGGCATTTCTCGCCAGCTTTACGGAGCCGAGCGCCGAGTCGCCCTCCACGATGTATATCTCGCGGCGTGTGACGTCCTTGGTGCGGCAGTCCACGAACTTCTCGACCATATTCGCGAGGTCGATAGTACCCGTGAGCTTCTTCTTCATATTCTGGCGGGTGCGCTCGGCGTTCTCGCGGCTGCGCTTGTTGAGCAGCACCTGCTCGCCTATCTTCTTGGCTTCGTCGGGGTTTTCGATGAAGTAGACCTCGAGCTGGTGGCGGAGAAATTCCGTCATTGCCTCGCGTATGAACTTGTTGGTGATAGCCTTCTTTGTCTGGTTCTCGTAGGAGGTCTGCGTCGAGAACGACGAGGATACGAGCACGAGGCACTCGTCAACGTCCTCGTACTTTATCTTGCTCTCGTTCTTCTGGTAGCCGTTCACGGACTTGATATAGGAGTCTATCTGTGCTGCGAACGCACGCTTTACGGCGTCTTCGGGAGAGCCGCCGTGCTCGAGAAAGCTCGAGTTGTGGTAGTATTCCGTCTTCTTGACCTTGTTAGAGAAGGTGAGCGCCACGTCGAACTTGACTTTGTATTCGGGCTTGTCCTCGCGGTCCTTACCGCGGCGCTCGGCTGTCCAGTGCTGTATGGTGGTCAGGGCGTTCTCGCCGACTATCTCGGTAACGTAGTCGGTTATGCCGTTCTCGTAGAAGAACTCGGTCTCGTTGAAGCCGCCTGCCTCGTTCTCGGAGCGGAACACGAACAGTATATTCGGGTTCACGACAGCCTGACGCTTGAGGATATCGTGGAAAAACTCGTCCGACACGTTGATATCCGTGAAGACCTCGAGGTCGGGACGCCAGCGGGTCTTGGTGCCCGTCTGTTTGCGCTTGCAGGGCTCTTTCTGCAAGCCGCCCACGTTCAAGCCCTTTTCGAAGTGGAGATTGTACTTGAAGCCGTCGCGCACTACCTCGACGTCCATATATTCAGACGCAAACTGCGTCGCGCACAGACCGAGTCCGTTCAGTCCCAGCGAGTATTCGTAGCTCTCGCCGCTCGGGTCGTACTTTCCGCCCGCGTACAGCTTGCAGTAGACGAGCTCCCAGTTGTAGCGCTGCTCGGTCTTGTTGAAGTCAACGGGGCAGCCGCGCCCGAAGTCCTCGACCTCGATGTCGTGGTTGCGGAAGCGGGTTATCACTATCTTGTTGCCGTAGCCTGCGCGAGCCTCGTCTATCGAGTTCGAGATTATCTCGAAGATGGAGTGCTCGCAGCCGTCAAGTCCGTCCGAGCCGAAAATAACGGCAGGACGCTTCCTGACTTTGTCGGGTCCCTTCAGTACAACAATGCTTTCGTTGCCGTAATCGTTACTCTTTGCCATAATATCACGCCGTCGGTGTGTGCCGACGCTCCTTTCGCTGCTGATAAAAATAATCCTAATAATTATACCATACTTCAACGGATTTTGCAAGGGCTTTGAGGGATTTTCACGCGTTTGCTACCCGCCGAAAGCAGACTGTGCCTTTTGTTCAGAGTGAGCGAGCTTGCGAGCGGCAACGTAGTTGGATTCCAAAGGGCTGCTGAACAGCCCGTCTCCTCTGTCAGCTTCGCTGACATCTCCACGCACTGCGGGGAGTCACCCTTTGGCAGGGTTCGGGGCAGTGCCCCGACGGATTGTCAAGGCAGAGCCCTTGGCTCATTTGACATACTGCTGAATAAAATGTTATAATATAGAAAAACGGACAGGAGGGTGGATATGAAAATTGCCGGCTTTTCGCTTAAAAAGCTCCCGCGCGATATCATCACGGGTATCATCATCGCGCTCGTTTCGATACCGATTTCCATGGGCTATGCGCAGGTAGCGGGTCTGCCGCCTGTTTACGGGCTTTACGGCTCTATCTTCCCGATACTCATTTTCGGGCTCTTCTCCTCCTCCGAGCAGTTCATCTTCGGCGTGGACGCCGCTCCTGCGGCTCTCGTAGGTGCATTTGTCGCCTCAAAGGGCATTGTTTCGGGCTCGGAGGAAGCAGTGCGGCTCGTCCCGATGATAACGCTGTTCGTGGCGCTGTGGCTGCTCGTCTTCTTCGTGATGAAGGCGGGACGCCTCGTCAACTACATCTCCACTCCTGTGATGGGCGGATTCATCAGCGGTATCTCCACCACCATCATCTTTATGCAGATACCCAAGGTGCTCGGCGGTTCGAGCGGAAACGGCGAGATAGCCGAGCTCGTCGCGCACATCGTACGAACCTGCCGCGAGAGCTTCAACTCTGTGTCGCTTATCCTCGGAGCGGCTTCGCTCGCTCTGCTGCTGATTTCAAAGAAGATTGTGCCGAAGCTCCCGATGTCTGTCTTCGTTATGGCGGGAGGCGCGGCGCTCGGGTATTTCGGCTTCGCGGACAGGTACGGCGTGGCTAAGCTCGCCGCCATAAAGACGGGTCTGCCTGCGTGGGACTTCCCGCACATCGACTACGACCTACTCGGTGACGTTATCCCCACGAGCCTCACGATCGCGGTCGTGATAATGGCGGAGACTCTGCTCGCGTCGAATAATCTCGCTAACAAAAACGGCTATCGGCTCGACGAGAACAACGAGATAATGGTCTATGGCATGGGCAATTTTGCGGCTTGTCTGACGGGCTGCTGTCCCGTGAACGGCTCTGTTTCGCGAAGCTCCATGGGCGAGCAGTACGGCGGCGCGTCGCAGGTGATGTCGCTCGCGGCGGCGGGTACTATGGCTGTGATAATGATGTTCTTCACGGGCTTTATACAGTATCTGCCCGTGCCCGTGCTGACGGCTATCGTCATCGCGGCTCTGCTCGGAGCAGTCGAGTTCGAGCTCGCCGAGCGCCTGTTCAGGCAGGACAAGCGCGAGCTGCTTATCTTCCTCGGCGCATTCTTCGGAGTGCTGCTCTTCGGCACGGTCTACGGCGTGCTCATCGGCGTGATACTCTCGTTTGTGTCGGTCATCATCAACACCGCCAATCCCAAGCGCTCGTTCCTCGGCGTTATCCCCGGACATGAGGGCTTCCACAGCCTTGAGCGCAATACCTACTCGATACCGCTGAAAAATGCAGTTATATACCGCTTTTCAGGCAACCTCTACTTCGCGAACATAAGAATTTTCATCTCCGATATCGAAGGCGCGGTCAGGGACGATACACGGTGCGTGGTCGTTGATTCGGGCGCGATATGCAACATCGACATCACCGCTGCCGACCGTATCTCCACGCTTGCGAAAAAGCTCGCGGGCAGGGGAGTGAGCCTCTATTTCGCTTCCCACATCGGACACCTCAACGACCGTATGCGCGAGCTCGGGCTCGGCTCTCTCGTCGAGGACGGTCATTGCAGGCGGACTGTCGCCTCTGCGCTCGCTGCGGCGGGCTTCAAGGCTCCTTATGTGCTCGATGCGGACGATGTACCCGAGGAAAAGACGCTTCCCTACGGCAACGCCGACAGGCTCGAATTCGAGTGGGCTTTCGGCGAGCGCGCCGAGGCTGAAATGGAAAAATATACAGAAAAGCTGCTCGGCAGTATCGGCAGCGAAGCCGTACCGCCCGAGCAGCAGCTGATGGATATTATCAGACCCAGGGGCTCGTGGAAGGGCGTCAGCGAGCTCGACAGCGAGGAGCTCCTCGCGCACCTGCAGCTCCACATACGCGAGCTGTCCGAAAAGCTCGGCATACCCGAGGAAAAGGTCGCCGAGGCTATCGAGCGGCGAAGACTCCGAATAGCCAAGCGCGTCGCCGAGAGAGATACCAAGGCTCTTGAGCGGCTGAAGCAGCACGACAGGCGCTTCAGAGAGTCGCTGAAGCATGACCACCCCGAGCTGAGCGAAAGGCTCGCCGAGCTCAGGCGCGGAGCCATTGAGCGTATCAGCTCCGAGGACGACAGCTGCGCCGACCTGATAAAGGAGCTCTACAGCGACGGGGCGGGTCAGTAGCTTATCTCCAGTATGTACATATTGTCATCGAAGGCGTAGTTAAGACCGTAGCCCAGATCTGCGTACTCCGAGAGATCCCATATCTCCTCTTTCTCAAACAGTGAATCTATCGCGTTGTCGAAGCTGTCCTTGTCGGCGAACATCATCTCCGCAAGCCGCGCGTCAGCGTTATCAGCAAGTATCCTGCCTATCTTGCCGGCGTCATAGTCGGTGAGGTAGGCATTTGTCATAACGAAGTAGTTCCTGTCCATAGAGGTGCATTCGGGGACGAAGTACAGATCTTCGTCAATAGTCCTCGTGCGCAGGAGAAGCTCGTCATTTATCATAAAATAATTGTGGCAGAGCTTGTTGAGTGTTTTGCCGTCTTCGGCTTCGGGGTCGTCCCACGTGACATCTACCCAGTAGTACGCGCCGTCCATTTTTATGTAGTTCCACGCGTGTCTGCCGCGTATGCTTTGTCCCGAGCAGACTCCGCACTCTATGCCGAGCTTCTGCACAATGAGGCTGTATGCCTCGGCGTAGCCCTGACATACTGCCCTCCCGTCAACGAGACAGCCATAAGCGTTTCCCCACAGTCCGTTGTAGCTGAGGGACACCTTATCCGCCGCATAGCTCGTGCTGTTCACGATGTAGTCGTGGACGAAAAGCGCCTGCTCGTATTCGCCGAGTGAGGTCGGTACCTGCGAGATAACGTCATCGACTGCGCTCATTAGCTCGCCGTGCATTTCGCGGAGCTGTTCGGGTGTGTAGTCGTTGAGCGTCATAAACTCGACGACGGTCTCCGAGCCCGACATAGTCGTGGAATAGCCGTTTATCCAGAAGTATTCGGGGTGGGAGCTGCGTATCTTCTTTATAGCCTCGTCTATTGTGTCCTGCGGGAGCTTTGCGTCGAATACCGTGCGGTCTTCATACTCCGAGAGGGAGGCTGTCAGCGCCTCGAACACGTCGTCGGCGGAGAAGACGGTCACCGCTGATTCGGGGACTGAGGCGTCCTTCGGCTCGGAGAGACAGCCGGACAGTCCCGCTCCGATAACGGCGGCTGTGAGCGCAAGGAGCGCCGCCCTTTTCTTTATATCGTACCTGAGCATATCAGAAGTTTATGTTTATCGCGAACATATTGTCGCTGCGCAGATATTTCATCGTGTCGGGGTCAACGTTCGACGCCTTGTACACCTTGCTGTCGTCGAACAGGTCGTAGAGCGCGTCCTTGTATGCCTCGAAGTTTGCGAACATGAACTCGCAGTGCTTCTTGTCGGAGCAGCTCTCGATGTAGGAGATGACCTCGCTGCGGTCGTATTTGTCGAAATATGCGCCGTTCTTCACATAGTAGTTCTCGTCCATCGAGGAGCAGTCGGGGAAATAGCCCTGTGTCCAGTCGATGTTGCGCGAGCGCAGGAGCATATCGCTGTTGACAAGGAAGTATGTATGCTCTGCCTGATAGCCTGTAGCATGGCTGTCGAGGTCGTCCCACGTAATGTCGAGCCAGTAATACTTGCCGTCTACCTTGACGTAGTTCCACGCGTGGTTCGAGCCTGTGCATATACCGCTCTCGATGCCGAGCTTGTTCATGATGAGCGTGAACGACTCCGAATAGCCTTCACATACGGCTTTTCCGTCCACAAGGCAGCCGTAGGTCGTGTGGCAGAGCTGCGACTTGTCGGAGCCCGCTCCCGCGTAGTCGTAGGAGGTGTTGTCGGCGATAAAGTCGTGGACAAAGAGCACCTTGTCGTAGTCGCTGCCCGACGGCACCTTCGATACTATCTCGTCTACCTTTTCGTCGAGCTTTGCCGCCATATCGGGGATATCCTCCTCGTTGAGACCGTCGAGCACGCCGAGCTTTATCTTTGAGCCGTCGGTTACTGTCGAGGCGGAATAGCGGTTGCCGAGCCAGAATATCTCGGGGTGGTCGCTCGGCAGATGTGCGAGCGCGTCCTTGACATCCGAATTGGTAACGTGCGAATGTACGATGCAGGTCGATTTGAATTGCAGGATCTCGTCGCACATCTCGTGGTACCATTCGTTCGAGTTCATTGCCTCGCCCGTTATGGTGAGGTCGTTCGGTATCTCGTTGGCTACGGGCTCGACGGGTGCCTCTATGTGCTCCTTATGCGGTCCCGAGCAGCCTGCGAGCAGTACGAGTGAAGCGGATAATGCTGCGATGATACTGTGTTTTCTCATTGTTATTCTCCTGATTTACCCTTAATTGTTTTATGTTACATTTTAAGTCCGTCGAAGCTTTCGTCGAGTATCTTCGCGGAATTGCGGAACTTCTCCTTCTCGTCCTCGGTGAGCGAGAGCTCGAGGACTTCCTTGACGCCGTTCCTGCCGATGATGCACGGTACGCCGATGAACACGCCGCGGCTTTCGTACTCGCCGCACAGCTTCGCGGAAACGGTCAGCACGCTGTTTTCGTCGCCGAGTATAGCCTTCACTATCCTCGTGATAGCCATACCGATGCCGTAGTAGGTCGCGCGCTTTGCCTCGATTATCTTGTAGGCGGCGGTGCGCACCTGCTCCTCTATCTTATTCATGTCGTCGGTGGTGTATGAGTTGCGGTCGTCGGCGAGTATCTCCGATACCTGCTTCGTCGCGAGCATTACCTGCGAGAGCGGGACAAACTCGCTGTCGCCGTGCTCGCCTATGACGTAGGCGTGGATATTCTTCGGGTCTACTGTGAAGTAGTCGCCGAGGAGATAGCGCAGACGTGCGGTGTCGAGCGATGTGCCCGTGCCGATGACGCGTGATGCTCCGAAGCGCGAGAGCTCGTAGGTGACGCGGGTCATTATGTCAACGGGGTTGGTCGCTACGAGGAATATGCCGTCAAAGCCCGACTTCACCACGGGTGTGATTATCGAGCGGAATACCTCGGTATTGCGCTGGAGCAGGTCGAGACGGGTCTCGCCCTCCTTCTGTGCGACGCCCGCCGCAATGACGATTATGTCGGCATCCTTGCAGTCATGGTAGTCGCCCGCGTATATCTTCATATTCGACTTGGCGAACGCGAGACCGTGGTTGAGGTCCATAGCTTCGCCCATTGCCTTATCCTTGTTCACGTCCACAAGCACGAGCTCGTTGCAGATGCCGCCCTGATTTACAAGAGCATAAGCAAAGCTCATTCCTACCATTCCGGTGCCGATGAGGACTACTTTTCTTCTGTCGTTGTTCATATTACCGCTCCTTTGCGTTTATTGTTTAATTTTATACTATTTTGTCGTTTGTGTCAAGTTAATTATTGCTGTTAGTAACTTGTTTATTGCGGGACGTCGAGGACGCCGTCCCCTACATTGGGTCACAGGAGGTTTTCATCAGGAACTGCGGGTGGATAATATCCGCACCTACTTCCTGCGCTTTTTCAGTCCCGATTTTATGCCCGAAATGATTATCTCCCGCGCCGCTATCGCGCCTTCCTTTGACAGCGGCGGCGTGTCGGGCAGGGGATAGGGCAGCCCTAACCGCTCGTACTTAGGCCTCGCCATATCGTGATACGGCAGTACGTCCAGCGCCTTCAGATTCGTCAGCGTGGACAAAAACTCCCCGAGGCGGAAGAGCTCGTCGTGGCTGTCCGTGATGCTCGGTACGACGACGTGACGTATCCACACGGGTATGCCGAGGTCGCGGAGATGCTCAGCAAACCGCAGTATATTAGTATTTCCTATGCCCGTCAGAGTCTTGTGCTGCTCGTTGTCGATGTGCTTGATATCAAGCATGACGAGGTCGGTGTATCTCAGCGCCTCGTCGATTTTCGCACTGTTCTCGGGCGACCACACTCCCGCCGATGTGTCGAGGCAGGTGTGTACGCCCTTTTCCTTCGCGAGCGCGAAGAGCTCCGTGAGAAATTCGGTCTGCGCGAGCGGCTCGCCGCCCGTTGCGGTTATCCCGCCCGATCTCAGGAACTCCTTGTAGGAGTCGTACTCGCGCATGAGCTCCTCAGCCGTGACCTCCCTGCCGCCGCCAAAGTCCCATGTATCGGGGTTGTGGCAGTAT
>CAMHBN010000064.1 GCA_946183385.1 uncultured Ruminococcus sp. | reverse complement strand
GAATATTCGATGCCTAAATTTGTAAGATATTTTTTCAGCGTCTCAAAGTGCGCGCTGCACTCCTCGCAGAGATAATCGAGGATAACTGGAGCGTCCTTGGCTATCTCGCGGTCCTCGGGGCTCTTGCAGTCGAGGAGGCGCATCGGGTTCTTGACGAGACGCTCCTTGCAGGTATCGCAGAGCTCGTCCTTGCGCGGCTCGAAGTAAGCTCTCAGAGCCTCGTGATATTTCGCACGGCAGGTCGGACAGCCTATCGAGTTGATGTGGAGCTCGATATTCTTGAGCCCGAGTCTGTCGAGTATATTCTTGGCAAGGCTTATGACCTCGGCATCAGCGGAGGGCGCAGGACTTCCAGCCATTTCGAGTCCGAACTGGTGGAATTCGCGAAGTCTTCCCGCCTGAGGTCTCTCGTGGCGGAAGCACGAAATGATGTAGAATATGCGCTGCGGCAGAGCCTCATTGAGCATTCCGTTCTGGAGCATTGCGCGTATCGCGCCCGCAGTGCCCTCGGGACGGAGCGTGAACTCGGTCTCCTTAGCCTTTACGGCATACATCTCCTTCTGCACGACGTCGGTGGTCTCGCCGACAGAGCGCAGGAAGAGGTCGGTATTCTCGAAGGTCGGGAAGCGCAGCTCACCGAAGCCGTAGCTCTCGGCGGTCTCGCGGGCGATTTTCTCCACGGTATACCACTTGTGTATATCCTTCGGGAGAACATCCTCGGTACCGTTTGGGCGCTTGATGTTATTAGCCATAGTTTTCAGCCTTTCCGTTTATATTTCTTTATACAATAAAGCAAATCGTCCTTACATGAAAATTGTCCCTGAACAGGGACAATCAAACGGCACCGTGTCGGGATACCGCACACGGCACCGCATATAGGTCATATACTGGGGTTGCCCACCTCGCGCCAGTCGAGGTCGCCTCTTTCGAGTGCGAGGATAAGAGCCTCGGCAGTAGCGATATTGGTAGCTACAGGGACGTTGTGCACGTCGCACAGTCTGAGGAGGTTCATATCGTTCACGTCAGTGGACTTGGGGTTGATAGGGTCTCTGAAGAAGAGGAGCACATCGACCTCGTTGCAGGACAGCAGTGCGAGGATCTGCTCGGCACCGCCTCTTCCGCTGAGATAGCGCTTGATGGGAAGTCCCGTAGCTTCGCTGACCTGCTTTCCTGTAGTATTGGTAGCCATAAGAGTATGCTTTGACAGAATTCCGCAGTAAGCGCTGCAGAACTGTACCATAAGTTCCTTTTTAGCGTCATGAGCAATGATCGCGATCTTCATTTTTCTGTCCTTTCCCCGCCGAGCGGAAGTGTTGTACTGTTAAGCAGTCTTTACTGTGAGCGGAACGAACTCTCCGCCGAGTCTCTTGGAAATTGCGTCGAAAGCCTTCAGTGCGGCTGAATCTGTAGGCATGGGATTGCCCTTGCCGGTAGCGACTGTTATCTTGAATTCGTCGGGGATAACGCCGATGAGCTGGACGCCGACCTTGTCGATTATCTCGTCGAGGTTGGTTACGAGAGCCTCACCGATGACCTTCTTGCTTATCTTGTTGATGATAAGGCGCTGGCTCTTGTTGCCGCGGTTGTAGAACTCGTCGGACATAAGGCTCGCGTCTCTGATGCAGACGGGGTCGGGAGTCGAAACGACGAGGATGAGGTTAGCCTGCTCAACGATATCGAAAACGTGCGAGTTGATACCTGCGCCCGTGTCGATGATGATATACTCGAAATACTTCTTTACCGAGCGGCATATATTTACTATCTGCTCTGCGTTGACGCTTGTGAGAGTCTTGGGAGCGCAGAGGAGGTTGAGGTTATTAGCCATGGGTACCTGTGCAACAGCCTCGAGAGCAGTTTTTCTGCCTGCGAGAACGTCACCGAGGTCATATCTTATATCGTTCTCAACGCCGAAGATGATGTCAAGACATCTCAGACCGAAGTCGAGCTCGATGAGAAGTGTACGGTGACCCTGCTTGGCAAGAGCGTAGCCAAGACCTGCACAAATTGTCGATTTACCTGTGCCGCCTTTTCCTGATGTAACTGCGATGATCTTTGAAGTTGCTGACATAGTTAAGATTCCTTTCCGATGTCCGTGGCATCCTGAGGGGGCTGTACGGACACTGCAATAATCATAATAATGATCCTAATGTACATTATATCACAAAATGGAGTTTTTGTCAAAGGGCTTTTTTGTACATAACGGAAAATTGTGCAATTCACCGCATTTGACTACTACATATTGTGCACATCATACAAATCACCGTGAAAAATCTGCTATATTTAGCGGCGGCATGATTAAGAAAAACGTGCTGAGGATCATCTCCAACAATAATTTTACTACTATAATGTGAATTTGTCAAGCAGTTTGCCGCAATATTTGACTATTTCAGGCTGCGGGATATATGCGGTGCATATAAGAGTGTTAAAAAAATATCTATGTTCAAAGAAATGCTGAAAAACAGCGCTTTTCTTTGAACAAAACGTAAATCTTTGGCGTTTCTTGTTGCAAAAGCAGAGGAAACTGTGATATAATATTTTTTACAGAATGTGCAGAAATTGTCTGCTTATGCTTTTCGGAAGCAAGGGAGTTTGTATGGAGTATTATATTTTGTTCGAGGAATACCTCAAAAAGCTGAGTAAAATGACCGTGCCAGACCCTATGGCGATAGGTACGTCCGTAGCGGGACTTTGCAAGTTCCTGCGCGTGGCGAAGGTCGTTGCATATTTTTACGATTCGTTCAAGGACGAATCTATGGGCAACGGACGCTCCACCTGTGCCTATGACACGGGCGCAGAGTGTACTGTAGCCGTATCCGACAGGCTCGTCACCGAGGTAAACAGCGTAGCTGTATGCGAGGTATCCATCGCAAAGGACGAGGAGCCGTGGAGCTATACCGAGCGCGAGCGCATAATGCTCGTCCTCAAGACGACCATGACCTTCATCAGCCGCCTGCGCCTCAAGCAGGTTACGGATATGCTGAGCTTCTACGACGCCGACGGCTTCCACAACCTCCGCTACTTCATCGGACGCCTTGAGAAGCTTGCGCTCGACGACAGGCTTGTCGGCAAGGTCGCGATACACTTCAACCTCAAGCACTTCTCGCTCGTGAATCAGCAGATAGGCAGAGAAGCGGGCAATATTGCGATGAAGGGCTACTATGAGACCCTTCGGAGTGACCTTAATGAAGAGGGGATCGTTTGCAGGATGGGCGGCGACAACTTCGTTATGATATGCGGACGCACCGAGCTTGAACGTGTGCTCAGGTACCTTGCGGGCTCCGCTACGATATACGACAGGGATACGGGCGACAGGGTGATGATATCAGCCTGCGTGGGAGTGTTCATCATTCCCGAGGGCTTCGAGCTCACTTCTCCCGGCGATATCCTCGATAAGATAATCTCAGCGTCGCAGTCGGCGCGTCAGCCTCAGAATGACGACGTTGTATATTTCAACGATGTAATGGTCGCGAACAAGGAGCGGATAGTCCACATACAGCAGCTCTTCCCCGTGGCTCTGAGAAAAGAGGAATTCCTCGTTTACTACCAGCCGAAGGTAAATGTAGAGACAGGTGAGATCACAGGAGCTGAGGCGCTCTGCCGCTGGTTCCGCAACGGTTCGGTCGTGCCGCCTCTCGAATTCATACCGATACTCGAGCAGGGCAATGAGATATGCAAGCTCGACTTCTATATGCTCGACCACGTATGCCGCGATATAAGGCGCTGGCTCGATGAGGACAGACACGTGGTGAAGGTGTCCGTCAACCTCTCGCGTAAGCATATGGCAGACGTGGACCTGCTGAAACACATCGTCGAGATAATAGACAGGAACAGGGTACCGCACGAATACATCGAGATAGAGCTCACCGAGACTACCACCGACGTTGAATTCCGCGACCTGAAGCGCGTTGTCGGCGGCTTGCAGAAAACGGGCGTGGGCACATCGGTGGACGACTTCGGTATCGGCTACTCATCGCTCAAGCTCATCACCGAGATACCGTGGGACGTTCTCAAGGTGGACAGGAGCTTCCTGCCGCTCGAGGAGGACGACGAAAACAGCAACCGCGCGATAATGTTCAGCCACGTTGTGTCGATGGCGCAGAAGCTCGGACTTGAATGCATAGCCGAGGGCGTCGAGACAGCCAAGCAGGTGGAGATACTACGCGCGAACGGCTGCAAATTCGCACAGGGCTTCCACTTCGACAGACCGCTCCCCGTTGAGCAGTTCGAGGAGAAGCTTATCAACCACCATTACGAAGTCTAATACAAAAAGGCGGATTCCATATCCGCCTTTTCTTACAAGGAGAAAAAATGGAAATAAAACAACTTACAGATAAAGCCGAAAAGCTGAGGACGTCGCGCCTCATTCTTGAGGGACTGCGTGAATGGTTCGAGGTCGATGAGAGCCGCGAGAAGTACATCTCCGAGAGCGCAGACCAGCCATTCTTCGCGGCATTCGAGGACGGCGGACCCGCGGGTTTCCTCTGCCTCAAAGAGACGGGACGCGACACGGTCGAGCTCGCGGTAATGGGCGTGAGGATGGACTTTCACCGCCGCGGAGTTGGCAGGGAGCTGTTCGCTGCGGCTCGCGACTGCGCCGCTGAACAAGGTTATAGCTTCATGCAGGTCAAGACCGTGAAAATGGGCGTGTACGAGGACTACGACATCACTAACAGGTTCTATCTCAGCCTCGGCTTCAAGGAGCTGGAGGTGCTCCCGCTCTGGGACGACGCAAACCCGTGTCAGGTCTATGTTATGTACATAGGAAAATAAGGAAACGGCACCCATCGGGTGCCGTTTTTTACGTTGCAAACTGGCTGTTATAGAGCTCGGAGTAGAAGCCTCCCTTTGCCATGAGCTCGGCGTGGCTGCCCTGCTCGACGACGTTGCCCTGCTTCATGACGAGTATGATGTCGGAATTCTTAATCGTGGAGAGTCGGTGCGCGATGATGAAGCTTGTCTTGCCCTCCATGAGCTTGACGAAGGCGCGCTGTATGCGGTGCTCGGTGCGGAGGTCGATGGAGCTTGTCGCCTCGTCGAGAATGAGCATAGGCGGGTCCATGAGCATAACGCGTGCTATGCAGATAAGCTGCTTTTGTCCCTGTGAGAGCCCGCTGTCCTCGGAGATGACCGTGTCGTAGCCGTTGGGCAGGCGCTTTATGAAGCCGTGCGCGTGTACTGCCTTAGCCGCGGCGACTATCTGCTCGCGGGTCGCGTCGGGCAGACCGTAGGCGATATTCTCGGCGACAGTGCCCGTGAACACCCACGTCTCCTGCAGTACCATACCGAAGCTCCCGCGCAGACTGTCGCGCGTGACGGAGCTTATATCCCTGCCCGAAACGGTTATCCTTCCGCTTTCTATGTCGTAGAACCGCAGCAGGAGGTTTATCATCGTAGATTTGCCGCAGCCCGTCGGACCAACGATAGCAACGCGCTGACCGCGTTTCACGTCGAGGTTGAAGTCCTGTATGAGCTTGAATTTCGGCGAGTACGAGAAGTTCACGTGGCTGAACGTGAGCTCGCCCGTGAGGTCGGTGAGCCTGTCGAGGTCGGAGTCGTCGCTAACCTCCTCCTCGTCGAGCAGGTCGAACACGCGCTTAGCCGAAGCCACGGCGTTCTGGAGCTCCGCGAACACGCCCGATATCTCGTTGAAGGGCTTGGTGTACTGGTTGGAGTAGGCGAGGAAGCTCGACAGCCTGCCGACTGACATCGCCCCGATAAACGGGAAATTGCCGATCGCGCCGAGAGCTCCGAGCAGACCTACAGCCGCGTAAATGAGCCCGTTCACGAAGCGGGTGGTGGGGTTGGTCATTGAGCTGAAAAAGGTCGCCTTGGTGCCTGTTTTGCCGTAGCTGCGGTTTATCTCCGCGAAGCGCTCCTCTGCGCGTCCGCCGTAGACGAACGCCTTGACGAGCTTCTGATTGCCCGCCATTTCCTCCGCGAGCCCGACCATATCGCCGCGCAGCTTCGACTGCTGCACATAAGAATCGTGGGAAGCCTTGGTAATGCGCGAGGCGGCGATGAACGACAGCGGCGTGAGCAGCACGACCACTACCGCTATCTTGTAGTTTATCGTCATCATAAAGATGAGGGTGCCGATAATTGTGATGACGCCGCTGAAAAACTGCGTGAAGCCCTGTAACAAGCCGTCCGAGACTATCTCGATGTCGTTGATGACGCGGCTCGTAAGCTCGCCCTTGGTGCGGCGGTCGGTGTAGCTGAGCGGCACGCGCTGGAGCTTCGCGAAGGCGTCGGCGCGTATGTCGCGGACTGTCATAAATGCGAGCCTGTTGGTGCAGAGGCTCATCAGCCACTGGAACAGACCGCTTGCAACGACCGATATACCGAGCTTTATGACGATGTGCAGGAGCTTGTCGAAGTCAACATTTCCCGCGCCGACACAGCAGTCCACAGCCTCGCCGATGAACACGGGGACGGCAAGGGACAGCGAAATGCCAGCCGCCGCGAAAATGACCGTGAGCACGAAAAAGGCTATATACGGTCTTGCGTAGGAGAACACGCGCTTTAAAGTCTTAACCATTGCCGTCCTCCTTCTCGTTCATCTGCGAACGGTAGATGTCGCGGTAGACCTCGCAGCTTTCGAGGAGCTCCTCGTGCGTGCCGATACCCACGGGAGCGCCGTCCTCCATGACGATAATCCTGTCAGCGTCTTTGAGGGAGGTCGTGCGCTGTGATATCATCACGACGGACGTGCCCGCGAGGTCGGCTTTCAGCGCTTTGCGGAGCTTTAAATCGGTCGCGTAGTCGAGCGCACTGGTCGAATCGTCAAGTATGAGGATATCGGGCTTCCCGACGAGAGCCCGCGCAATGGCGATACGCTGTTTCTGACCTCCCGAAAGGTTCTTTCCACCCTGCGAGATGCGGGTATCGAGCCCGTGCGGGAGCTTCTCAGCGAATTCCCATGCCTGCGCAGTCTTCAGCGCTGCGATTATCTCTTCGTCGGTGGCGTCAGCCTTGCGCCAACGCATATTCTCGCGGAGCGTGCCCGTGAACAGCACAGCCTTCTGCGGGACAGTGCCTATGATACCGCGCAGAGCCTCGACGTCAGCGTCATTCACGTTCACGCCCTCGACTATGACCTCGCCCGCAGTCGGACGGTAGAACGCGGGAATGAGTGCCGCGGCAGTAGATTTACCGCTGCCCGTGCCGCCGATTATGCCGAGCATCTCGCCGCGTCTGAGCGTGAACGAGAGGTCGTGGACGGAGTCCTCGCCCGAGTTCTCATAGCCGAAGGAAACGCCGCGGAATTCGATGATATTCTCGCTGCCGCGGTCGGGGAGCACCTCTCCCGTTTCCTCGGGCGGGAGCGCGAATACCTCGCTGATACGGTTCGCGGAGGCAAACGCCTTTGTGAAAATGACGATGAGGTTCGCGAGCACCACGAGCGCGAGCAGGATCTGCGTCATATAGTTGGTGAACGCGGTCAGCTCGCCCTGTGTGAGGCTGCCAGAGTCGATACGCAGTCCGCCGAACCATATGATGGCGACGATGCCGAGGTTCATTATCATAAAGGCGGCGGGGTTGAGGATAGCCGATATCCTGCCGACAGCGGCGGAGCACTCAGCAATGTCGTTGACGGCTTCGTTGAACTCCTCAATTTCCTCGTTCTGACGCGAGAATGCGCGGATAACGCGCGTGCCTTCGAGGCTTTCGCGGGTCAGCAGTGAGGCGCGGTCGAGCTTCTGCTGTGTCCTCTTGTACATGGGGACGGTCCTGCGCATGATGAAGAAGATTATCAGCGATATGAGCGGCGCGGCGATGATGAGCACCAGCGACAGCCGCATATCTATCGTGAACGCCATAACTGCCGCTCCGATGACGAGAAACGGAGCTCTTACGGCGAGCCTGATGAACATATTCACGCCGTTCTGCACGGTCATGGAGTCGTTGGTCAGGCGGTTCACGAGCGAGGAAGTGCCTATCCTGTCAATGCTCGTGTAGGAGAGCGAGTTGATGTGCCTGTACAGCGCCGCGCGGAGCTCCGTGCCGAAGCCGTAGGCGCACTTTGCCGCGAGGAACTGGCAGGTCAGCGCAAAGCCGAGCCCGCACACTCCGAGCAGGACGATGACGCCGCTCATTTTCCACACGTAGGCGCTGTCCCTGTTGGCGATGCCGTTGTCGATTATCTTAGCCATAACGAGCGGGACTATCAGCTCGAATATCGCCTCGAGGAGCTTGAAGAACGGACCGAACACAAGCTCCTTCCTGTAGTTTTTCAGGTATCTGAGAAGTCTTTTCATTACTGCCTCTGTTTGAAAATGGGCGCAAAGAATGCGCCCTGAAATGTTTTGTAGGGGCGAGTTCCGCTCGCCCGTGAATATATCGGTCGTCTGCGGGCGAACACTGTTCGCCCCTACAGAGCGTTACGTACAGTTACAGATCCACGCCGTTTCCTTCAAGGAGCTTCCGCGCGGAAACTACCGAATCCACGCCGTCGGGATTCTTTATGGGGGCGAACTCCCTGCCGCGCACGACCTCGTAGGGGACACAGCTGTCGTGCATATTGATCATATCGAGAATGAGCTTCTCGAACTTGTGACCGTTGGGCTCGGCGGGGATGATATAGTCGCCGTTTTTGTCCATATACGGTATCTTCTTGTCAACGGTGTGAACGGGCATACGGCGCTTGTTTATGTCCTCAAGCTTGGATATGCTGAACAGGTAATTGAGGATAACGCCGTACTTGTATGCGAGAGCTCCGTCCGCGCCG
>CAMHBN010000063.1 GCA_946183385.1 uncultured Ruminococcus sp. | reverse complement strand
GACAGCGTTATCCACAAGCTTGACCCAAGGTTCAAGATAGTGATAACCATTCTCGCATTTCTCACCGTCAACAAGCTCTCGCGTGAGGATGCGCCTGTCACGCCGTATATCTACGTCTGACGCACAGAAAAAGGGAGGCAATTGCCTCCCTTTAATTATTATGCCTTGCTTATCACGATGCACGTCACATTGTCCCAGCCGCCCTTGCTGAGTGCCTTCTCCGCGAGCGCCTCGGAGTAGTTGGCGTGCTCCTCGCCGAGCACCTTCGCTATCTCCTCGTCCGAGCACATATCCGTCAGCCCGTCGCTGCACAGGAGCACCTTGCCGTCGCCGAGCTCCACGGGCTCGGAGGCATAAGCAGTCAGCCCGACGCTGTCGTCGTCCACGCCGAGAAAGGTTATGAGCTTGTGCGCGTCGGAGCTGTTGCGTATCTCCGCTGTGAGCTCGCCGTCCCTGAGCTTCTGCGCCGCAAGAGTGTGGTCCTGCGAGAGGCGGGTGATGTTCCCGCCGCTGTAGTAGTAAACGCGGCTGTCACCGAGGTTGAAGCTGTACACCGTGCCGTTGTCTATGCACACCATCGCGAGCGTGGAGCCGCTCCTGCCGCATTTTTTCTGCTCCGCCATACGGCATATCGCTGCGTTTGCGGCATCGGCGCAGTCATTGACAGCTCCGTGGAGCCTCTCAATGCTGACGCAGCGTATCACGTCCGAGCGCTTGTCGATAGACGTGACCGCTATATTTGAGGCGACCTCGCCGTAAGCCTCTCCGCCCATGCCGTCGCACACGGCGAAGATGTACCTCTCGTGTCCGCCGACCTTTTTGCTCAGGAGGCAGTTCTCCTCGGGCTTGACGCCTATGCCGTCCGCGTAGAAGCTGTCCTCGTTTCCCTTGCGGACGAAGCCGACATCCGAGACTGCCGACACGAGCAGTCCCTCGCCCTCGAACTCCTCGGGCTCGTCCTCCGTTCCCGCGAGTATGGACACGTACGGCTCTTCCTTTTTACCGAATAATCCAAACATTGCTATCATCTCTTTCGTGCGGTGTTTTTATCTGTCCGCTTCGACAAAAGTCGATTTTGTTCAACATTATTATTATATCATACCTCCCCGCATAAAGCAACAGCGCCTTGATGAATATTTGGTGAAAACGGCTTTGGAGAGCTCAGAGCTCAGATTGTAGGGGCGGCGTCCCGCCGCCCGTGAATTTGCGGTATTGGGGGCAGGCGAACAGTGTTCGCCCGATAATCCGTTTGTATGTTTGTGGGCGGATAATATCCGCCCCTACATTCGGTTGATTCAACGTATCCATGTAGGGGACGCCGCCCTCGGCGTCCCGCAAGTTTTTCGTATGCCAACGGACGCCCAAAGGGCGCCCATACAGTACAGTTTGTAAATACAAACGCAGGAAAATTGACACTGTTCTCCGTTAGTGTTAGAATATACTAAGAAGGATAATCAGTTAGGAGCAGATAATAATGACACTTAAAGAAATCAGGGTCGGAGATACCGTCAAGGTCACGCAGATAGGCGGCGAAGGCGCTCTCCGACAGCACTTCCTCGATATGGGTATAATCCCGAATACGGAGATCACAGTCTCCAAGCTCGCGCCGATGGGCGACCCTATGGAGCTCACCCTCCACGGCTATGAGCTCACCCTCCGCCTTGCCGACGCGGAGCTGATAGACGTCGAACCGATAGCCGCTAAAACGGCTTCCGAGCGCAAAAAAAGCGAGAAGAAGCGCTCCGAGCACCCGGGTCTCGGCGAGGGAGGCAAATACCACCCAAAGGGCAGCGGCTCTCCCCTGCCCGCAGGTACGGTTATGACGTTCGCGCTCGTCGGCAATCAGAACAGCGGCAAGACTACGCTTTTCAACCGCCTGACGGGCTCGAAGCAGCACGTCGGCAACTTCCCCGGTGTCACCGTTGACCGCAAGGACGGCGCTATCAAGGGTCACCCCGACACGCTGATAACAGACCTCCCCGGCATATATTCGATGTCGCCGTACACGAGCGAGGAAATTGTCTCGCGTAACTTCGTCCTCAACGAGAAGCCGCACGCCATCATCAACATCGTTGACGCCACCAATATCGAGCGCAACCTCTACCTCACAATGCAGCTGCTCGAGCTCAATATCCCGATGGTCGTCGCCGTCAATATGATGGACGAGCTGACCGCCAACGGCGGCAGTATCGACTTCAACGATATGGAGAAAATGCTCGGCGTACCTGTCGTGCCTATCTCCGCAGCCAAGAATTCGGGCATCGAGGAGCTCGTCGAGCACGCGATACACGTCGCGTACTACCGCGAGCCGCCTGTAATACAGGACTTCTGCGAGAAGTCCGAGAACGGCGGCGCTGTTCACCGCTGTCTGCACGGTATCTCGCACCTCATCGAGGACCACGCCGAGCAGGCGGGTCTGCCGATACGCTTCGCGGCGAGCAAGGTCGCGGAGGGCGACGAGCTCATTCTCTCGCAGCTCAACCTCGACGAGAACGAGGAAGCACTCATGGAGCACGTAGTCTGTCAGATGGAGAAGGAACGCGGGCTCGACAAGAGCGCGGCTATCGCGGATATGCGTTTCCGCTTCATCCGCAGGCTCTGCGACGAGACCGTCATCAAGCCCAAGGAGAGCAAGGAGCACATCCGCAGCCGCCGCATAGACAAGATACTGACGGGCAAATACACCGCTATCCCTGCATTTATCGGCATTATGGGACTGGTGTTCTGGCTGACGTTCAACGTCATCGGAGCGTGGCTGCAGGGGCTGCTCGAGGACGGTATCGGATACTGCACCGATGCGGCTGATGCCGCTCTCACGAGGGCGAACGTCAACGACGCGATACACAGCCTCATAATCGACGGCATATTCGCGGGCGTGGGAAGCGTGCTGAGCTTTCTGCCGATAATCGTGACACTGTTCCTCTTCCTGTCGCTGCTCGAGGACAGCGGCTATATCGCGAGGGTAGCCTTCGTAATGGATAAGCTGCTGCGTAAAATAGGTCTGTCGGGACGCAGTATCGTTCCCCTGCTCATTGGCTTCGGCTGTACCGTCCCCGCCGTTATGGCGACGCGCACCCTCCCCAGTGAGCGCGACCGCAAGATGACCATTCTCCTCACGCCGTTCATGAGCTGCACCGCGAAGCTGCCGATATACGCGTTTTTCATCAGCGCGTTCTTCCCGAAGCACGGCGGACTCATTATGACGGGGCTGTACCTGCTCGGCATTATCGTCGGCATATTCGCGGCGATACTCTACAGGTACACCATCTTCCGCGGCGAGCCCGTCCCCTTCGTCATGGAGCTTCCGAACTACCGTATGCCGGGTGTGAGAAACACCGCGCAGCTCCTGTGGGAGAAGGCGAAGGACTTCCTCCAGAGGGCGTTCACGGTCATACTCATCGCGACTATCGCCGTATGGTTCCTCCAGAGCTTCAACCTCCGCCTTGCGCTCGTTGACAACGCCGAGGACAGCATTCTCGCCGCGATAGCACGGCTCGCGGCGCCGATAATGAAGCCCGCAGGGCTCGGGGACTGGCGTATCTGCGTGTCGCTCGTGACGGGCTTCATCGCCAAGGAGAGCGTAGTTTCGACGATGAAGATACTCTTCGGCGAAGACGTTACCGCATTCATGTCGACGCTGACCGCGGCTTCGCTGCTCGTGTTCTCGCTGCTGTACACTCCGTGCGTGGCGGCAATAGCCTCAATCCGCCGAGAATACGGCAGAAAGTGGGCGTTCTTCGTAGTCGCGTGGCAGTGCGGACTTGCATGGCTCGCAGCCACAGCCGTACACCTCATCGGGCTCGCAATAGGTGGCTGATATGAACGCGGTAGACATTATCCTCATAATAGCAATAGCCGCCGCAGCCGCGGGAGCTCTCGTATCCATCATCCGTCAGCGCAAAAAAGGCGGCGGATGCGGGAGCTGCTCGGGGTGTGCGTACAGCGATAATTGTAACAAAAAGCGTCAGGACTGAGTCCTGACGCTTTTTTGTCTGTAATATTTGTAGGTGCGAACAGTGTTCGCCCGATAATCCGCTCGTATGTTTGCGGGCGCACAATGTGCGCCCCTACATCTGAGCTCTTACTTGAGTGAGTTCAGCTTCTTCTGAAGCTCTATCATGTGGTTACGGCAGGCAGTTATCTCGCCCGTATACTTGTTGAACCACTCTACGTCCGTCTCGTCAGGCTGCTCCTGAAGCAGGATCGCCTGAACGAGCGCCGACTGTGAACGCGAGCGCTTTCTCTCTATCTCCTTGATAGTATTCATACAAAGCCTTATTTCCTTCTTGAGACGTGATTTTTCGCCCATGATCTATCCTCCTTCCGTTAATGCCCCTGCTTGTCAACAGAATCGACAAGAGCCTGTGCTTCTTCATACCCCTGATCGAGCTCCGCGATAATGTCGTCCACGGCTTTTTTCATATCCGTGAGCTTCGCTTCCGTCCGCATCTGTTCGGGGTACTTCATAATGCAGGCATTGAGCTCGTTGATGGTTTTCTTTTCGTCCGCGTCAAGCCTTTTCAGCAGGAACGCGAACGAGTCCGCACTGCTCATATCACTGATGATACGCGTATAGCGGAAATCGAGGTCGCCCTCGGCGTTCTGATATGAGCCGATGTCCTCTGAGACATGACCGAGATGGGTCGTATACTGGATATAGTACGTCTCCTGAGTTCGTCTCGATTCATCAATATAGAGTCCGATGAAGACGAGAAGTGCGATTAAGGTTATCACAAACATAATGATCGCACTAATCATTCTCCTTTTCATCAGCGATTCCTGACTCGACCGCATTATCATTGTCCTCCGCTCTGTATCCTATTTCCTCGAGGCGCTTCTTCTCCTTGTCGATAGCCTCTCTTATCGCCAGCTGACGGCGTTCCTCAGCTGCCTGTTCGTTGTCCTCATTCATCTTCCTGCCGAGCTTGACAACTGTTTTCAGCTCGTACAGCGCAATGAGCGTGGTCGGTATCATCACGAGCAGCAGTATCAGCTTCTTTGAATCGGTGAACGAGTTCACCCACATAAAGAACCTCGCCTTACGCGTGAATTTTCCGACTATCCTGTCTGGACTGACGTGCACGCGGTCGTCAATGGGATTTGCATCGCCGCGTGTGATGAAGCGTCCGTCCTCATCCCTGCCGACTATCCTGTGCGTGACAAGCATACCGTAGATGTCGCTCTGCTCGGAGTAGAACGAGATTATGTCGCCCTCCGCGAGCGTCTCGGGGTCGGCTTTCTTGATGATTATGAAGTCACCGACACGGAGCGAGGGCTCCATACTTCCCGTAACAACGCGGAGTATGCTGCGTCCGAAGATGTCAACAGCCTTGCCCTGCGCCGAGAATACCATTACGTATATTACGAATCCGAGCGCGAGCACTACCAGCACCGTCGCTATGATATTGGCGATGCGGTTGGAGTTGTCCTCCTCGTCGTCTGCGCTGTCGGAGGCTTCCGCCTGCTCTGCCTGTATCTCCTTGACCTTCTGCGCATTTGCGAGAATGCTCGCTTCGAGGTCGCGGCGCTCCTGCTTGCGCTCCTGAATGTAGCGCGAGAGCTTCTCCAGCTTTCCAACGTGGTACTCACTGTACAGGCGCTTCATCTCTGCCTGTATCTCAGCCTCCTGCTCGGGAGTCCTTACAGGCGGCGTATAAGCGGGCTTGGGCTTGCTCTTGTCAGCCTTGCGCTTCTTGCGCTTGAACTTCCAGTCGTTGATGAATCGCCGTATATCGTACTTCAGAGCACGGGCGTACTTGCGGTAATATACCTCCATCTCGTCGTGTGCCTGCTTCTCGCGCTCCTTCTGCTCCTTCTTTGCCTTCTTGTCGGCGAGGAGCTGCTTATACAGCGGGTTGTCCGTATCCTCGGGGATTATGCCGAATACGGTGGCGAGCAGGTGTCTGATAAGCCTTATCAGCACGTATATCGGATTCCACGAGTATTCGCGGTATATCTCCATGAACGGCTTGCTCTCGAAGTGCAGGCGCTCCGCTTTCAGGCGCTGAGCCCGCTCTGCTTCGGCGCGTTCCTTTTCGCGCCTCTGCTGTTCGAGCTTCATGCGCGCGGCGACGGCTCTCGGGTCCTCGACCTCTGCCTCGGACTCGCCCTGCTCCTCCATAGCCTCCTTTGCGGCTTCGAGCTCTTCCTCGGTTACAGACTCGTAAGCCTGCTTCTCGAGCTCCTCGTCGTCGGGAGCCTTGTTGAGCTCCGCCTCGTCTATGCCCTCAGCCTCACCGAGCTCGGTACGCGCGAGCTTCTTATTCTGCTCGATACGCTCACGCTCGGCGGCGAGGCGCTCCTCTTCCTCGCGTCTGAGGCGTTCCTCCTCCTCGCGCTTACGCTGCTCCTCGAGACGGGCAAGACGCTCCGCTTCGAGCCGCGCTCGTTCGCGCTCCTCGGCTTCCTGCTCGGCTTTCTTCTGCGCGAGCATCTCCTGCAAACGCTTTTCTTCCTCTTCCTTGGCGATCCGCTGGCGTTCGAGCTCCTCCTTGCGGGCTTGCTCGATGCGCTCCTGCTCCAGACGCCGCTCCTCTGCCTCGATGCGGAGGCGTTCCTCCTCCTTGCGCTTCTTTTCGAGCTCCTTGATGTACTCGGTCTCTATCTCGATGACCTCGTTTATCTGCTCGAACATGAGGTTGAGGTCGGGCGGGAGCTTCTTTTCAAGCTTGAAGTCGCCGTCCGTAGCTATATAGCCTGCCACTGACTCCGACGAAACACTGTAGTCGGCGGCAAGGTCCTTGCTGAACTTCTTCTCGAATTTCGGTGCTATCTTTTTGCTCTTGTGCTCCTTCAGCACCTCGAGCTTATCCGCCGTGTCCGCGTTCATATACGAGCGGAACAGCAGCAGATTCAGCACGACCATCTTGTAGAAGTCCTCGATGTACGCCTGCTGCGGCTTCACCGCGCTGTTCTGCACGTTTATCTCGTAGCCGACCTTGTCGTAGCCCTCGATGTACTGCCACAGTGTAAGGCAGGCTTTGAGGTCGACGTTCTTCATAATGGCGTTGGTTCGCATTACGGGCGGACGTATGTACGTCGAGCCGAGCGTCGTGCACAGCTCCGAGCCCTTGTAGCCCTCGATAGCCTTTTTCAGCTTCTCGACACGCTGCCATACGGTGTAGCCGTTCTCGTCGTAGGTGTCGAGGCTGTCTATCGTCTCTATTTTCAGCTCGACCTTCATCTTGCCGCCATTGCCGTCGTCGATGGAGGTGTCGTATCCGAGGGAGAAGACCTCCTCGTCGCGTGCGACCTGTGCGAGCTTCTCATATCGCGTATTTATGAAGATGTAGAGCCTGTCAACGAGGGTGTTCACGAACTTGTTCTCGTAGGTGAACAGGCTCTCCTCCTTGTGGATGTTCAGTATCTTCGAGGGCGTTATCTTGCCCGATTTTTTGTCGATGCTCTGTATGAGGTCGGTATGCTGGGCGAGGTGCTTGACCGACTCGACCGTAATCTTCCTCGACAGCGCTATCGGCACGACCTCCTCGACGTCCTCGATGGTACGCCTCGGTGCTCGCAGGAAGTTATCGACGTGGACCAGTCCGTTCTCGATAGCCTCTACCCACGAAACGTCTATCGCCTTCTCCATTATCTTCTTATTGAAGGCGAAGGTGTTATGGCTCTCATGCAGGAGAGAATCAAGCGAGGAATAGACATTGTCGTCGCCGAAAGCATCGGCGAGCTCGCTGAATTCCTTATACCATTCGCCGTATTTGTTTTCCTTCACTTATCCTCACCTGCCTTTTTGCTTGTTTTTCCAAGGGCTCTGCCCTTGACCCGCCGGTGCGCCGCCCCGGACCCTGTCGGGGAACACCGCTGAACAGCCCGTCCCCTCTGTCAGCTTCGCTGACATCTCCCCACACTGTGGGGAGTCACCCCGAACCCCTAACTACGTGCCCGCTTGCTTCGCGCGCTCACTCTGTACAAAAGTCATAGTCTGCTTTCGGCGGGTAGCAAATCTGAATTGGTATGGCTCGCGGAAATAAACCCGCCACCCATTTCGGTAAACGAGTTTACGAGTGACCGCGCGAATCGGCGGTGCGGACACCGCGCACAACTGCGTACCGCCTGCCCGTTTGTGCGCCCTCGGGACGTACAGACAAGCGAGCAATACGCAGCTCGTAAAATATGCTTATCAGAACAGCTTCTGCAATCTCTCAAGATATGCGATGGACTCGTTCATCTTGTTCTTTCCGAAGAGCTTGTTCATGTATGTGCACAGCTCGCGGAGCTCCTCACGGAGCATCGCAAGGTTCAGTGACTCGAACTTTCTGAATATCTTGGTAGCGAGCACGTAGTCGATGCCGTCGAGCTCGTCGCCGCCGCACGCAACATATACGGGCACGAAGAAGTTCATCTGCTTGAGGATTCGGTTACCGAAAGCAACTCTCAGCTTCTCGATTACCCACAGGTCAAGCTGCTGTATCTTCTTCAGGCTCTCCTGCGATATCGGGTACTTGTCGAACGCCTCGTTGAAGAGCTTGTCGAGGTGGTCGAAGCCGAGGTTCATCGGCGGAGTATCGGGAGCCTCGAATGCAACGCCCTTTGAATCGAGGTTTATCGGCTGAGCACGGTCGTACACCTTATCGGATATAGCGAACGTGGAGTCGTCGTTGTTAGCGGTGCCGACGTACCATATATTCTGCGGGATACGTATCTTGCCCTTGTCGAGCTTGACGGGGTCGGTGCTCCATACGTTGGGCACGATATCGAGCTCCCACTCGTCCGCGTTCGGCATTTCGAGTATGGAGAGCATCTCCGCGAAGTAGTACTCGACGCGGGCGATGTTCATCTCATCGAGGAGGATGAGGTTGACGTCGTTGTTATAGCCCGACGAATAGATACGCTTGAGGACTTCCGTCTCGTTGAAGTTCTTGGTGAATTCG
>CAMHBN010000062.1 GCA_946183385.1 uncultured Ruminococcus sp. | reverse complement strand
ACAACATCGGCGCGGGAGGAAATCATATCGGTTATCTTACCCTTTCCTTCGTCTCCCCACTGTGTACCAACAACAATATTAGCAGGCATTGTGATTCCTCTTTTCATAATGATTATAGCGTGCATAAGCACAATTACAATTAATTATATCACAGTCGGAACAAAAATGCAAGACTTTGGAGCAAAAAAATGCTGTGTGTAGGGGACGGCGTCCCCGACGTCCCATAATTACGGAAATGAGTGTTGACGTGGAATTTGTGGGCGGTCGAGGACGCCCGCCCCTACAATTCGTGACACGTCAGATATTACGAATAGCACGGGCGGATAATATCCGCCCCTACAAAAAATCCCCGCAAGCACCGCCTGCGGGGATCTCATCATTCATCAAGCTTAGCGCCGCATTTGTCGCAGAAGCGTGCCGCGTCCACGAGCTCCGCTCCGCACTTCCTGCACACCGTGACCTTTTCCGCCGCGACGTGCTCCGCTTTCTTCTCGGGGCGGACTATCTTAGTGCCGCACTTGTCGCAGAAGCGCGCGTCCTTGGTGACGAGCTCGCCGCACTGCGGACACGGTATCTTGTCCTCGAGGTCGCTGAGAAGCTCGTTGAGGCGCTCTATCTCGCGCTCCTTCTCCCTGATGTTGTCAAATTGGGACTTGAACTGCTGCGAATCGGGCTGCTCGGCGAATATCTTCTTGCCGATGCCGATGTAGATGTTGTTGGTCTCGAAGGTGAGACGTCCTATCTCTTTTTTCAGGCGGGACTTCTCCGTCATCTTCTTATAGCTGTCCGAACCTGTCTTGATACCCTTATCTACGGTATCTCCGACCTTTTCGGCTATTTCCTTTACGCTGTCAACAAAGCCCATTGGTCATTCCTCCTTCATAATCATAACTGCTTATGTCAGTGCGGAAGCGGTGAGGTCGCGGAAGGTTATCGCGTTGTATGCGCGGACTGCCGCCTCCGAGAAGTCACTGCAAACGGTCGAATAGAGCGTCATCAGCGGTGCGTCCATTGATATCTTGTCGCCGACCTCGAAGTCGAGCACTATGCCCGCTGTCGGGTCGATAGCGTCGTCCTTCTGTATCCTTCCCGCGCCGAGCAAAAGCGAAGCCATGCCGAGCTCCTCCGCGTTCACGGATACTATCTCGACATCGCGGCTCGCGCGTATCTCGTGCTTAAAGCGCGGCTGCGGCAGAAGCGAAACGTCGTCGCAGATACAGCCGTCGCCGCCGTGGAGCTCGATAGTCTCCTTCAATACGGCGAGAGCGCGTCCCGAGGAGATAGCCTCCTCAGCCATTCTCTGACACTCACCGAAAGTGCCCTTGCCTGCGAGTTCGAGCAGATTAGCGGTCAGCTCTATGCATACGTCGTAGAGCCTGCCCCTGACCTTGCCCTGCAGTACCTCGATAGCCTCCTTGACTTCAAGAGCGTTGCCGATACAGCTTCCGAGAGGACTGTCCATATCAGTCACGATGGCGCGGCACTTCTTGCCTGCGGCGTCGCCGACACGCTCCATAAGGTCGCCGAGCTTGCGTGCTTCGAGGTTGGTCTTCATGAATGCTCCCGAGCCGCATTTTACGTCAAGGAGCAGTATATCAGCGTTGAGAGCGAGCTTCTTGCTCATTATGCTCGCGCATATCAGCGGTATGCTGTCCACAGTGCCCGTGGCGTTGCGGAGGGCGTATATCTTCTTGTCGGCGGGACAGAGCGTGCCGCTCTGCGAGATTATAGAGAAGCCCGTCTTGTTGACGATGTCCGCGAACTCGGGGAATGGGAGCTCAGTGCGGTAGCCGCTGATGCTTTCGAGCTTGTCTATTGTGCCGCCTGTATGTCCGAGACCCTTGCCCGACATCTTCGGCACGTACACTCCGCACGCCGCCGCCGCGGGACCGATGATGAAGCTGGTCTTGTCGCCGACTCCGCCCGTGCTGTGCTTGTCGGCGGTGATGCCGTCTATACAGCTCATATCGAGGATATCGCCGCTGTCGCGCATAGCCTTTGTGAGGGCGACTGTCTCGTGCTCGTTGAGTCCGTTCAGGCACACCGCCATCAGCCACGCCGACATCTGATAGTCGGGGATATCGCCGTTTGTGTAACCCTCAACGACGTAGGAAATCTCCTCGTCGGAGAGAGGGATGGCGCGTTTGGTCTTGTTGATTATATCAATTATGTTCAAAATTTTCACCTCCTGCGTTATTGTATAACACAAGGCAGCCGTCCGCCCTGTGCTTTACATATATATTTTAGCACATCTTTTCAAAAAAATCAACCGTTAGGGGAAAATTTTTGTAGCTGAATGTCGTGCATGAAATTTGATGCGGGACGCCGAAGGCGGCGTCCCCTACATTATGTTTACACAGATGATTCGGTAAGGCGCGTGCGGATAATATCCGCCCCTACTGTATACCACTTCCCGCCGAAAGCAGACTGAGCCTTTTGTACAGAGTGAGCGAGCTTGCGAGCGGCAACGCAGTTAGGGGTCAGGGGAACTGTGTTCCCCTGCGGGGTTCGGGGCAGAGCCCCGACGGATTCCAAAGGCAGAGTCTTTGGCTTCATAAATATCTTACCACTATCATCGCCGCCACAAACGGTGCTCCGAGGACTGTACTGCCGCATACGTTGAACAGGTTCAGCGGCAGAAAGGCTCCGAACTGCTCGCCGAAGAGGTTGACGAGAAACAGTGCAGCAAGTCCCGAAATGCTCCCGAACAGAGCCGACAGCAGCTTATGCTTCCGCCGCGCGTAATAGACTGCCATTGCCGCGAGCGCTGCTCCGCACACAATGTAGAATATCAGACCCGTATCCATTGTATCACCACCGTTCTACAGCAATATATAGCCGAGCGCAATGACGAGCCTGATGTCGCCGCCCTCTTTCAGAAGCATAAACAGCAGAGCCGCTATCAGCAGGGTGTCGCTGTCGATACCGTCGGGGAGTATGCTCCCGAGCAGGTCACGCCCCACCGCGGGATCGTCCGCAAGCGGGCCAAGGTTTATCGCGTGTCCGCAGTTGCAGACGACGACCACGCGCCCGTAGCCGTCGGACTTCACCTTGGCGAGAGACTCCCTCTCCTTCACCGAAAGCTCCCACGCCGCCTCGGAGCACTGCGGCTCTGCGGAGGCTTATCTGCCTGCTGCTCTATCACGGGCGGAGGCAGAGGAGGTATATCCGCGTGCCTTGCCTGCGGCTCCCACGAGCCGCGCCTCATTCCGCTGAAGTATACCGACATACCAACACCTCCTCTGCCTGTTATGTATGACCTGCCTGACGTCAGGTCGTGCCGCTATATCATATCCTTCAGCAAGCCGCTCTCCTTCGCCATATTCCACACGGCAATCAGCTTCAGCAGCTTGACCGCCCTGTCCACGCGCTTCTGCTTTTCCTCGCCGAGATGCGGCTTCAGCGCGAGCAGCAGGTCGGCGTTCTTGTCGCTCTGAGTGAAGGCTCCCGCAAGGCTCGTCAGCTTGAGTATCGTCTCGATATCGGGCATACCCCCGCCGTCGGAGCCTGTGCTGTCCCCGACGGGAGCTTCCTCCGCGGTATCTGTCGGCTCGCCGTTTGCGTCCGACATGAACATCTTCGCGAGCTCCGAGAGCTGACGGACGCTCTCCTCGTCCGACAGCAGCCCCGATACCTTATCCATTACGTCGTCCATTATTTCCCGCCCGAGAGCTTCTTGTACAGCGCCTTTGCCTGCGGAGTGCTCATCATCTTCTCCACGAGCTGCGGGTTGTTCACTGCCTGTCTGAACTTAGCCGCGTCACTGCCGCTCATCGCCGATAGTGCGCTGTCGAATTTGCCTGCTTCGAGCTCGCTCCTTAGCTTATCTGCGGGGACGCCTATCTTCTTGCTGACCACATTGAGCAGTCCGCTGAGCTTGTCGGGGTCAACTTTGTTGTTATTGTTCATATTAGCCTCCTGATCGCCCTGTTTATTGTAAAAACGGGCTTGCAATTATGTCTGAAAAGGGTTATAATGTATATGAGAATCATACTTCTTCTTTTTTGGAGGTGTACTTATGCGTATCATTGCTATTTCAGATACACACGGCAACTACAGCGCTCTTTCGTCCGTATTCCTGCGCAACAGCGACGCCGACTGGTTCATCCACCTCGGCGACGGCGAGCGCGAGCTTGACCGCTTCATCATCGAGCACCCCGAATACATCGAGAAGGTGCTCCACGTCAGCGGAAACTGCGACGTCGGCAGCCTCAGCCCCGAGTATGTGGTGCTCCCGCTGAGCAACGGGCACAAGCTCTTCGCGACTCACGGTCATACTGTAGGAGTCAAGGGCGGGCTCGACCGCCTCAAGGGCAGAGCCGAGAAGCTCGAGTGCGATATCGTCCTCTACGGGCATACGCACGTCCGCCAGAACACCTTCGCCGACGGGCTGTATATCCTCAACCCCGGCAGCGCTTCCTGTCCGCATGACGGCAGAAAGCCGTCGTTCGGCACCGTTGACATCTCGGACGCGGGCGTGCTGCTCAACATCGCTGATGTATGATATGCCGCACGGCGGCGGAGCGTTACTGCTCCCGCATTATTATATGTGTCGGGAAATGATAATTATACCGCGGAGGTGACAGCTTTGGGAACGAACGAATTGACGAAGAACCACGCTGCTATGAAAAAGTGCGGCAGGGTCTATACCTTCGTTTCGACGGTGTACGTCATAGCCTTCGGTTTCTATATCCTTGCAGACCTCTATCTCGTGCTGATAACGATGAAAGGCGACTTCAAGTATCTGCTGCTGAACGGTCCCGTATTCAAGGGCGCGGTGCTTGCGTCGGGCTTCCTCGGGACGTACAGGAAAAGCAACCTTTTCGCGGGAATAGCTCCTATCATAATGTTCATCAACGCCGTCCTCTTCCGGAACGCCGACAACTACTTCGACCGGTTCTGGGGGACGGTAATGCCGATGAAGATAGATCTGTTGTATACGTTTATGACGATAGCCCTCGCGGTGATGACGATACTTGCGAATATGAAGTACCGCTACCTCGAGCAGCAGGAGGGCTTCCCGCAGTTCAGCGAGGTCTTCGAGCAGCAGAAAAAGCGCAAGCCTCAGTACGGCTCGACCTACGAGGAGAGGATAGAGCAGCTCAGTAGGAGCTCGACAAGTGATATGGAAGGCATACCCGTTGATACTCCGATGATGGAGGAGAGCCGACCGAGTATCGGACAGATGGACGAGATTTGACTACAGCCACGGAGAGGCAGGAGCTTCCCCGTGGCTGTTTAAGTTGAAAAAGTTTTTTTGAAGAATCTGTAATAAACGCGAAAGCCGCTCGTCTAACTATATGAAGGAGGTGAGATGATGGACAGGGAATTCCACGAGATATACGAGAAATACAGCGCCGACCTCTACGCCTTTATCCTGAGAATGTGCCGCAATGAGCAGCTTGCGAAGGACATTCTGCAGGACACTATGCTGAAAGCCATGACAAGCGCCGACAGCTTCAAGGGCGGCTGCTCTGTGAGGACGTGGCTGTGTACTATCGCGAAGAATCTCTACTGCGACTACCTGAAAAAAGCCGAGAGCAGAAACAGCTCCATTGACGATGTTCCCGAGCCCGCCGCAAACGAGAGCATTGAAGCCTCCCTTGCCGACAAGGACACGGCTATGCATATCCATCATCTGCTCCACGAGCTCGACGAGCCGTACCGCGAGGTCTTTTCCCTGCGCGTTTTCGCGGAGCTGAGCTACTCCGAGATAGGAGAGGTCTTCGGCAGAAGCGGCAACTGGGCAGGCGTGACCTACTACCGCGCCAAGCAAAGGCTTATGGAGCTGCTGAAAAAGGAGGGACTACTATGAATAAGAATGAGATATCCTGCAATACGATAATCGACCTGCTTCCTCTCTATAAGGAGGAGATATGCAGCGAGGAAACAAAGGAGCTCGTCGAGGAGCACCTGAGCGGCTGTGACAGCTGTCGGAAGCTGTCCGAGTCGCTGACCGTCGCCGAGCCCGTGAAAGCGGCTGCTCCGAGCGAGGCAGAGACCTTCCGCAAGGTCGGGAGAAAGCTGAAAAGAAGCCGCTTCACAAAGGTCATGGCTGTGCTGATGTGCGTGTGTATCGCGCTGTTCGGAGCGGTCAATGCGGCGTGGTACTTCCTCAAATACCGCCCGATGAAGCTTATGTGCGAGGGTATGTCTCAGATAGGTACTGGCGACCTGAGAGAAACTCCGAACGGGCGGAAGCTTTCGATATACGTCGCACAGGACGAGAACTACTTCTACTCGGTAAGGCTGCCTAACTATCTCAATTTCGGAATGGGAACGGCTACAGTCGCGCCGATAGGAGCGATGGGGATAGACGAAAACGGCATGAATTATTACAATGACTGCACGCAGCCTATCCTGACTATCCCGCATAAGCCATTCGGTGAGGATTATTACTTGGTAGGTTGTGAGGTCGTTACGACCGAGAAAATGCAGTCCGGGTCATCTTATAATTTAACGTGGTACATTTTCGAGACTGACCCCGAGCTAAGCAGAGTGATCAAGCCCGCTTTATCTTCGTCAGGAGAGACTTCAGATATTATGGGAGAGATCTCGGATATGAACGACATACTCGAAACGCACAAGGAAGAGCTCGCTGCTATGAAGCAAGCCGCCATGGACAGGTGGGGAAAGTATCTTAAATAAGCGGAAAACGCGGTTCGTCTGAACCGCGTTTATTTTTTACTGGTATTCCTTGTACATCGGGACGGGATAGGCTTCGTAGGGTATGCGCCCGTCCATGCCGAGGTCATCGCTGAGAAAGTGCGAGTAGGATATCGCTCCCGTGCCCGACTGAGCCTCGTATACGTCGCAGGAGATGTCCACGAGCTTCCACGTATTGCCGAGATATACGAGATTCCAAGCGTGACCGAGCTCGCCGTCGCTGCTCCTGTCAAACGTGCCTGTCACGACAATGCAGTCGATGTCCGCAAGGTCGCACAGGTACTTGAAGGCGTAGGCGTAGCCGTCACAGACGGCGCTGCTGTCAATGAGAGCGCTGTATATCGTGTGCGAGGCGGGAGTTATCTCCGTGTCGTATCTGCCGCGGCAAAGCCTGTCGTGTATCGCGCGGAGTTTCTCCTCGTCGCCGAGTCCGTCTATAGTGATGATGAAGTTGCGGCTTACCGTTTCCACGTCCTTGCGCTTCAGCAGTGCGAGCTCAAGGTCGTCCGCACCTTCGCGCCGATACGCATAGACACGGTTGCGCCCGCCGCTTTTCGGCACCTTTTCCATGCGGATATCGCAGTTCGCGAGGAGCTGGTTTTCAAGCGGGTGATCCATAGCATAGCACGTCATCGCGACAAGTGCGTCATTGAGCAGAAAGCTCATACTGTCGCCCTTGTATTCATATATGAGTATCTCCTCGGATGGAGACTTCATCGACTCCTCCAGCGTGGAGTACATCTTTTTCTGTATCTTGTCGAGCGCGAATTCGTGAGTGAAGTCCGCACCCGAATCACGTATGCTTTCCGCTGAGACTGCGGGTTCTCTTTCTGCGGGAGGCTCGGGCTCTCCGCAGGACGCGGCAAATACAAAAAAGACTGCGCACATTACAGCGTACAGCCTTTTCAAAGCCGCTGAGGGCTTTGATATATATTCATTTATATAAAGTTTCATTGCAAAAACAACTCTCTATTTCATCTTATACTATAATTATACCCGAGCTACAGTGTAAAGTCAACATCGGCGGCTCCGAAAAAATGACGAAATTCGACGCGTTTTGCGCCGCGGTTTTGTAAGCAGGGGACGCCGCCATCGGCGTCCCTCTGTAGGGGCGGATATTATCCGCCAGCAAAATCGCGCGGAATAATTCCGCGGGCAAGCAATCGCGTAACGGCAGAAGGGGAAGCCCTCACTTCGCGGGTTATCCTTATCACACTTAATATTTTATGTCTCCGAGGGAGGTCGTCCCTCGGAGATTTGTTTTATGCTGGCATCAGAGCTTGTATAGCTTCAATCATTGTACCGTCGATGCGAATTGCCTTGTCGGGCGAGAATGTGAAATGGATGTTTATGTGGTTCGTGCAAGTCCTCGAACGCTTCTCAGCCTTTTCGTATACCTCGATACGCCTTATGAAGGCTCTGAGTATCGCGGGAGTCACTTCGGATATCTCAACATTCTTTTCGGCATTGTTGATGAACTCCTTGATACATTTCTCCTGCATTGAAAAGTTGCTCATTTTGGAATCAAGCTCCTGAAGCTTCTGTTTCAGCTCGGACTGCTCTTTCTCATAGCCTGCCGCAAGGCTGTCGTAACGCTCGGGAGTTACTCTGCCCGTGACTCTGTCCATATAGAGCGTGCTTATCGCATTTTCAAGCTGTGCTATCCTTGCTTCGTACTCGTTCCGCAGATTCTCTGCGTCCTTGAGCGTGTCCTTCGCTTCCTGTTCACCGTAGCTCATTGCAATGCTGTAAAACTCCTCGGAGTGCTCCCTTGCGAAGGCTGTCACCTTTTTCAGCGACTTGAGCACGATTGTGTCAAGGAGCTCCTCGCGTATATAATGTATTGTGCAGTCACTCTTTCGGCTTTCGTATCGGCTGCATCTGAAAACATTGTGAGCCTTGTCCTTGCCGCGCTGTAGGTACAGCCTTGCTCCGCACTCGGCGCAGTAAAGGTAGCCTGCATATTTGTCCATGTAGCCGCTTTTGTCGGCACGCTTTCTGCCTGCAAAGTGCTTCTGAACCAAGTCAAAGGTGGCTCGGTCGATGATAGCCTCATGCGTATTCTCGAATATCAGCACATTTTCGGGCTCGTTCTTGATACGCTTTTTCAGCTTGTAGGACTTGGTATAGGTCTTGAAGTTGACCGTATCGCCGCAGTATACCTGATTCGAGAGCATATGTCTGACCGTCTTTATCGACCACGCATAGGGTTTGTCGAGCTTGGGATTTCCCGCACGGCTTCCTGTCTTATTGAATGCATACACGCTCGGAGACAGCACTTCGTCTGCTTCAAGAGCCGCGCATATCCTCTTGATACCCTTGCCGCCTGCGTACATCTCGAAGATA
>CAMHBN010000061.1 GCA_946183385.1 uncultured Ruminococcus sp. | reverse complement strand
TCGGTGCAAAGGCAGTCATGGACGGCAATTTCACCGTCGGACAGCTTGTTGCATTCCGAATGCTCTCAGGCAGAGTAAGCGGACCAGTCCTCCGCCTTGTACAGCTGTGGCAGGAATATCAGCAGGCTTCTCTCTCGGTCAAGCGTATCGGCGACATTTTCAACACCGCGACTGAGCCTGTATTGAATACCAATCTCACATCGCTTCCGAGACTACAGGGAAGGATAATCTTCGACAAGGTGCATTTCCGCTATAATCCGCAGGGCGGCGAGGTCATCAAGGGCATGAGCTTTGAGATCGAGGAGGGCACAGTCGTCGGAGTTGTCGGACGTAGCGGCTCGGGAAAGAGCACTATTTCCAAGCTCATTCAGCGTCTATATATTCCAGAAGCAGGCAAGATATCCGTCGACGGCATGGATATTTCCCTTGTAAACCCTGCGATGCTCCGTAAGCAGATAGGCGTTGTTCTTCAGGAGAATTTTATGTTCAACGGCACAGTTGCGGAAAATATCGCGATACACTGCCCCTCCGCGACAATGGAGAAGATAATCGAGTGCGCCAAGATAGCAGGCGCTCACGACTTCATACTCGAGCTCCCGAACGGCTATGATACCATGATAGGCGAAAAGGGAATGGGTCTCTCGGGCGGTCAGAAGCAGAGGATAGCAATCGCAAGAGCGATACTCAATGACCCACGCATACTCATATTCGACGAGGCGACCTCCGCCCTCGATTACGAATCGGAAAGTATTATTCAGAACAATCTCAAGGAGATATGCAAAAACAGGACTGTTATCATCATCGCGCACAGACTGTCCACGCTCAAGGACGCGCAGAAGATAATGGTCATCGACAGGGGAGACCTCGTCGAATACGACACGCATGAGAATCTCATGGCGCTGAACGGACTGTACGCTTATCTCTATAATCAACAGCAAAGGGGTGAGGTCGATGGCTGACGAACGCATTGAATACGCTCTCAAGCACAGCAAGAAGCACGACAGAGAGCTGAAATACGACTTCATGCCGTCCATGCTGGAAATAATCGAGCGTCCCGCACACAAGGCGGGAACTGTTATAATCCTCTGTGTTTTTTCGCTCCTTATCGCGGCAGTGATATGGGCTTGCCTTTCAAAGACTGACATAGTAGTAACGTCAAGCGGCACGATACAGCCTGTAGGAAATATCAGCTCGCTGAACTCCTACGCGAGCGGCACTATCAAGTCGATAAATGTTGAGGAGGGAGCCTACGTCAAGGCGGGAGATGTGCTCATAGAGCTTGATACCCAGAGCCTTGACATCGACGCCGACACGCTCACCAACCAGAAAGAAGTCCTCGAAGCACAGAAAGAAATTTATGCAATGATACGTGCCAATGAGGATATCGACAGCATTGACATCACGAAATATGACGTCAATATCCAGCCCTATATCCTTACGATAATCGACACGGACAAGTCCTACCGCAATAACCTCAGCACCCTTGAAAGTGCAAAGGAAAATGCGAGCCTCAATAGTGATATCGCAAAGATAAAGCTGGAGGAATACAAGACTAACCCCAATGTATCACAGGCTGAATACGACGCTCAGAAGCTCGTTGTCAAGCAAGCGGAGAACGAGTTCATTCAGGCTGAGACCAACGTTCTGAAAGCACAGACTACCTACAGCGAGCAGATCAATTCAAGCCTTTCAGAGATAAACGGCAACATCAGTCAGATAGATGCTCAGCTTGAAAAGTACCGTCTCTCTATCGAGAATCAGAAGATAGTATCTCCTGTAAACGGCTATATCAATAGCATTGCAGTCAACAATATCGGCGAGACTGTTACCTCCGCACAGCAGGTCGTGACTATCGTGCCAGCGGATACTCCCGTAGAAATGGTCTGCTACGTGAAGAATATGGACATTGCCGATATAAAGGTAGGCATGGACGCTGAGATAAAGCTCGAGGCATATCCCTACAACAAGTACGGCACAGTCAAGGGAACTGTCAAATATATCAGTCCGAGCTCGTTCCAGAACGAAAAACTCGGCAGCGTCTACCTTGTAAAACTCGACGTTGACGACTCAAATCCGAATATAAATGTCATGTCGGGACTTTCTGGAGCAGTTGAGGTCAAAATTGGTACGCAGTCGATAATGCGTTACTTCCTCGATCCGATTGTCAAGGGATTTGGTAACAGTATGAAGGAAAAGTAATCCTCTGAATATGAACTAATCCCCGAGCTTCTGCTCGGGGATTAGTTCTTTTCTGCTAAGAAATGATTTTTAATCCCTTTTTTATTTGCATTATTGCCACTCCAAGTCCCTTCCTGACCGCGCTTTCTGTAACGCAGAATTGCTCAGCAATCTCGGCGCAGGACATCTGCTTACGGTCGATGCCGTAGCGGAGGCGGATATACTCGGCGTGACGTGGCTTAATGACGGTATCAAGCAGAGTACGGATATGTTCGAGAGTCAGCTTATCAGCGGCGAACAGCAGATTGTCGTCATTTTCTTCAGCTATGCTGTCTTTGGAAATCTCGTCAGAGTCTGAACGCGTGCGAGAATACAGGGATATCAGCTCGTTCGCTTTATTATTAGAAACATTCAGCTTCGCCGACACCTTATCAGCGAGCTCCGAATCAGGGATATCGAAATATTGCTTCTTTATGCGTCCGATTTGTGTGAACTGCCTGTTGAGATGTTCGGGGATATCATATGTTGTTATCATGCGCTGAATGCTCTGCAACATAGCACCGTATATGCCGTTCCGAGCATAGCTCCACAGCGAGACTCCGAGTGTTTCATCAAAGCTCTCCGCTTGTTCCATAAGTGACACAAGACCATCACTCACAAGATCCATGACCATATCGTCGCTGAGCGAATACTCCGCTTTTAGCTTGTTTGCCATGGCTTCAATTCTTCCTTTGTTTTCTATTATCAGCTTGTTTTTGTCCATTCTTTGCCACCTATCCCGAGGTCTGCAAACAAGCGCTTGCGCTCGAACAGCTCCTCGAGGGTCAAAAATGTTATCAATTCGCCGTTTTCGTCGGTTTTTCCGCATATTGCCTTGTCGCGCATGGTCTGAAGATAGCGGAGAATCCTGTTATAATCGTCATCGGATATGTACGCGCGGAAATACATCTGATAGTATTTCTTCCTTGCACGCATATATGTCTGCTCAATCGGATTATTCTCCGTTTTTTCCTTGAGCTTGTTCTTAGCTCCCACCTGTCTGCACGTTCTATTCGACTGGTCGGGAGCTTTTTTATTGCAGTACAGCACCTTGTACGCGTTGACAGAGAGGAAAAAGTGCTCGCAGTTCTGACAGCGAAATGGTGCGCGTGAATATTGTATTCCCTTGAACAGGTCGTAGTAAATCGCGCTGTGAGCTGAGCCAAATTCGAGCGTATCGACCAGTATCAGCTTATTCGCATTATCAGGATCGACCATGCCTGATACTCCGAGCTTAACGTCCATTATTTCTGAAACCTTTATCAGGTCGAAGAACGGTATTTCTGCCGCGAGCTCTGCCATAATAGGTGAAGCCTCGTTAAACGCTCCCCACGCGGCAGTAAAGTTGTCCTCATTTCGTCGCTCGACCTTGGAGAGGTAATTATCCGAGAATTCCTCAACCAGCGAATAGAACGTCAGTAGTGAGGTGCCGATAGTCGAATAGAACTGCCTGTACTTATCGTAAATAGCAGATTCTTCGGAAGTTGAGTCATACAGCTTGCCATAGAACTGAGGCTCTCTCATATTGTCCGCGAGTAGCCTCTCATTTTCGAGGTTGATATTGGTAAAGCAGTACGGCGGCAGCTTTATCGCTGTCTCCTGTATGGCAGTTATTCTGTCGACAAATTCGCCCATAACGCTGTCGTTCTTCTGGGCGAGATTGTGACAGAATGCGGCAAACTCTACGGTTTGTTTCGTTAGTTCGAGAAGAAGCTCGTCGGGAGCATTGAGAAGCTCGACTGTCAGCTCTCCGAACTTCATATTTTTCTTTGCGGTATATAAAATGTCGAGGTGAGCGAGGAAATGAAATCGGAAAAATGTGTCCTCGGGCATATCATAGCCGTTATTATTCGGTATATCAAAGTCCATAACAAGCCTCCTTTTCCTCATTATATCATATTTTTCGGACAAAAGAAAGTGTTTCCGAAATGTAGTGAATGGATTTTTGGAATGTAGTCTGTTTTTCCTGTTTCAGAAAAATCCTCACATATATATTATGAGAAAACTGCAAAGTGGGTATGGGAAAGTGCCGAACGACCGAACGAAGCTCACTGAGTTCAATAATTCGCAAAGGAACGTGTTTGTCGGACTGTATGTCGGATGTTTGTTGTATAGGAGCTGATAAGCTCCGAAGAATGGCTGCGTTTGTCGATTCGGCAAAAAATATATAGGAAAGGAAGCGATTACTTGAACGATAATAATTACGATACTACGAAATATCTGCCGCCTTATGTGACTAAGGACGGCGGCTTGTACGAACGGAAAAGCGGAACGGAAATAATACGGCTTGCAGATTTCGTGCCGCTGTTAAAGTCCGAGGTCACCTATTACGACGGCATTGAGCAGAAGAAGCTATTTAGGATAAGAGGTGTCCATAGCTCTGGTGAGGTTTTTCCCGAGGTGACTGTCAGTGCTGACGATATGTCGAATATGAGGTGGCTGCTTGCGAAGTGGGGCGTCCTTGGAGCGGCTCAGCCAGGGAAGAATACACTAAGCAAGATAGGTCATGCGATACTTTGCACTCGTGAGAACGTGACAAAGGAGACGGTATATCTGCAAACGGGCTGGCACAAAATCGGCAGAGAATATTCCTTCCTTCTGCCATGCAAGGACAGTGAGTATAAGGTAGAGCTGACGGGAAAACTTGCAGCTTATCACTCAGCGGAGCCGTGCAGTGCGGCAGAGCTCATTGTGCTGAAAGAATTGCTCGGGGACAGTTTCGCCTCAAAGAGCATACTGTATCCACTGCTTGCCGTGACGTTTCTCAGTCCGATGAATCACTTCCTGAAAGCCGCTGGTCACGAGCCAAAATTCGTGACGGTTCTCGTCGGACGGTCGGGCTCGGGCAAATCAACGCTCGCGGCGCTGTTCCTCTCGTTCTTCGGGAGCTTCAGCCCGACTGATTTGCCTATGTCCTTTCACGACACGGCAAACAGCATACTTGCAAACGTCTATTACCTCAAAGACGTACTGACTTGTATTGACGACCTCCACCCAAGCGGACTCAGTCAGGAGCTTGGAATGAAGGAGACTGCACAGAACATTTCGCGTTTCTATGGAGACAGGATAGGACGGGCACGGCTCAATTCCAACTTCGAGCTGCAGTCGAGTCGTCCGCCTACGGGCAACGCGCTCATCACTGCGGAATATGTCCCCGAGATATCGGAGTCGGGCAATGCACGATTCATGACAATAGAAGTGAGAGCATGGGACGTGAACTTCGAAAGGCTGGAACAGTTCAACTCGCAAATCCGCGGCGCCCTTCTGTGCAAGGTCATGCGCTCGTACACCGACTGGATAAAGGAAACTTTCCTCGGCGACGAGAAAGCGTTCGGGTATATGCTCGGACATAGCTTCGCGCAGTATAGGAATTATTACAGGAGCAAGCTTGTCGAGCGGAGTATACGTTTCCATAACCGTGTGCCCGAAATGCTCGCGCATATACGTCTCGGCTTTGACTTCATGATGATGTTTCTCGGGAACAGTGGAGCGCTGACTATGGCTGAAAGGGAAAGGTGCTGCTCCGAGTTCGATAGCATACTTCTCGTAAACATAAGTGATAGCGCAGAGCTCATCGGGAACGAAACTCCGACAGTCAGATTCGTCCAGAAGCTGAAAACTCTGCTGAGCAGCAGTCGGTGTTACGTTGAGAGACGAGGACAGGAGAGCTCCGTCCATGCGAATGGCTTCATTGGTCTCGAGGACAACGAGCGCTACTATCTGCTTGCGGATGCAGCACACTCCGAGGTAAGGAAGCTCTGTGCAGAGCAGGGGGAGCACTTCTCAATAACGAAGAATCAGCTTCTGAAACAGCTCGCAGACGAGGGGATACTACTAAAACAGAACGGAAGAAACACAACGACCATACGCACAGCGAGCGGAAAACCGATGAGCGTTATCGTCCTCGACAAAAGTCGCACAGACGTATGAGGTTGCGCCACAGCCGCCGCGATTTTGCTCGCGGGTACGAATATACTCCGAGTGGTCGAGGGGCAGCGGTGGGCAACGTCGAAAGCGTGCGGCGAGAGGAAAAGACAGAATCGATAGAATTGGATTTCTGACTAAAGTGTTGCAAGATAAAGCTGCGTGGTCGCCGCAGTCACAACGGACGGCAAAGCCGACCGTATATTGGCAAAAACAAGAAAATCTCATTCGGGGTCGGAATTCGTCCCGAAAGTAAAAATCGGGGTTGCAGCGAATGTATAAGGCTATAATTCGGCGAATAATCAGGAGTTGCAGCGTTCGATTTGAGCTAATCATAATAATTCTAAAAAAGGAGAGATGAAAAATGTTATTCGCAGTAAACAGAACAATAAGTGAGAAAGGGAGCGTGATAATAGTATGGAGGAAAATAAAATTACGATGCTTACTATCAAGGAGGCGGCAAAACTTGTGGACGGGCTGACTGAATACAGAGTTCGTCAGATGTGTATACATAAACAGATACCATGTATTATGGCGGGGAAAAAGTATCTCATAAATAAAGATATTCTGCTTCGTTATCTTTGCAGCGAATGTAACTAAGGCGGTGCAGAATGGCAACTATACGAAAAAGAAAAAGCGGCACTTATGAAATAAAGGTCTCCTGTGGATACGATATTAATGGAAAACAGGTTCTCCAGTTCAAGCACTGGAAGCCACCCGAGGGACTGACCAAGAGACAAATCGAAAAAGAGCTTCAGCGACAGGCGGTATTGTTTGAGGAAGAGTGTAAGAAGGGAAAGATAACAGCCTCAATAAAATTCCAGACGTTTGCAGAGCAGTGGTTCGAGGAATATGCCAAGATAAATCTTAGACCAACATCATACGAGAGAATGAGACAGACAACACAGCGTGTCTATCCTGCACTCGGTCACATGAAGCTCGACAAAATAACAGCAAGACATATTCAGGCTTTCATTTCAGACTTGTATGTCAATGGTAAAAATCAGCGAAACGGCAAGTCTCTGTCAAGAAAGACTGTGATACATCACTTGAACTTCATATCGGACGTATTTGCGTATGCAATAAAAATGGATATGCTCAGCGACAATCCTTGCCGTCGAGTGACTGTACCTAAAGGCGAGTCAAAGGAGAAAGAAATATATACCATTGATGAGGTCAAGCAGATTTTTCAGAAGCTCGATAGCGAGCCGCTGAAATGGAAGCTGTACATTATGCTCGCGATTTATAGTGGCTTCCGCCGCAGCGAGATGCTGGGACTGGAGTGGAAAGATATAGACTTTGAACACAGTACGATATCTGTCCGCAGGACGTCCCAGTACACTAAGGAGAAAGGAATATACACTGATACCACTAAGACAAAGCGTTCAAAGCGTATGAGCAAGTTCCCACCAGTTATAATGAATATGCTCAGACGCTTCAAGGCGGAGCAAGACGCAGAAGCCGAGCAGCTCGGAACCAAGTGGGAGGAGCATGACAGGCTGTTCGTAAAATGGAACGGAGAGCCTATGAATCCGCAGACTCCATATGGTTGGTTCAAAGAGTTCTGCAAGCACAATGGTTTCCGCTTCTGCGATATTCATTCACTGCGACATCTCCATGCGAGCTTACTCATCTTTGAGGGCGTGGATGTAGTAGCTGTCTCAGCGGACATGGGACATAGCATCGTAGGTACAACCTTGAACTTGTACAGTCATATGTTTCAGGAAGCGAGAGTAAGAAACTGTGATGCAATATCGAACGCCCTGTCATTTAATAATGAGCCTGCGGAGGAGGCTCAGGATTCTAATGAAAATGAAGAAAGTGACGATATTGAAGAAATCGATGACGAGTCGGAAGAAGAAACGATGAGCTTGTCAATGTGAGCATAAAGCAACCGCAGGGAGAATTCTCCCTGCGGTTTAGTATTGGAAATTTAGTTGAGACCATCTTCAAAGTGTTATTGGGGAATATTAAAACTTTGTAAAAAGATAAATCGACCACTGAGTATGGTATAAACGATAGATTGAGAGATTCTGTGCAGGATTTTCGACATTGTTCCTGTAATAATAGATTCTACTTGTTGAAATAATAACTAAAATGTGTTATAATTAGTCAAGAAACCCGGCTACAGAGCATGGTAATGACAGTGTATATGCTGGGGACGAGAGTTGTAAAGGTTAATATGGGCGTAATGCGAGGATGATGAATTATGGAGAAGAATACTATTAAAGTTCGGGATGATAACGAACCGATTGAATTTGAAAGAATTGATTCGGACAATTCCTTTAAAACGACTAATGGATTGTCCCTTGAATGGTGCTCAGATGGTATTTTTCATGTTTCTGATTTGAGAAATCGAGTGGAACCATGGCTTTCCACTTTATGTCAATCAGAACATCTTTCGCTCCTGGTAGGTAGCGGTTTGACCACTGCAATTCAATATGCAGCTTGTGATAGAGCTAACAATGGTATGGGCGAAGTCAATTTGACTTCGAAGTACGCTACACAAATAAATACTAAAGCCATAGAAAGTTCTAAGAAAGCTGGACGTGGAGACAAGCCAAACATAGAAGATACGATACGTATAATGTGCGAACTCTTGCAGGGGTTGGAAATAATAGAAAATACAAGCGAGGCTGATGAGCTCAGAAAAGAATTAGACATAATAATCGATAACTTTACTAAAAATATTTCTTTGATTGAGAACCAAATTGCAACTGCTCCAGATGAGAAGCGTACCGATGCATTCAATAAACTAACAATGTTTTTGATGAGCTTCGCTAGCAGAACGGGTACTAGGGATAGATTGAATATTTTTACTACAAATTATGATAGGCTAATCGAAGCAGGTGCTGATATTGCAGGAATACATTTGATTGATCGTTTTGTAGGCTCGCTATCTCCAATATTTCGTTCATCTCGTTTGGATATAGA
>CAMHBN010000060.1 GCA_946183385.1 uncultured Ruminococcus sp. | reverse complement strand
AGAAGGTTCTGACGGAAGCGTCCCTGCTTACCCTTGAGCATATCGGACAGTGACTTGAGAGCGCGGTTGCTCGGACCTGTTACGGCTCTGCCGTGTCTGCCGTTGTCGATAAGAGCATCAACTGCTTCCTGGAGCATACGCTTTTCGTTTCTTACGATGATGTCGGGAGCGTCGAGCTCCAGCATTCTCTTCAGACGGTTGTTTCTGTTGATAACACGCCTGTAGAGGTCGTTAAGGTCAGATGTAGCGTAGCGTCCGCCGTCGAGCATTATCATAGGACGGAGATCGGGCGGGATAACGGGTACTACGTCGAGCACCATCCACTCGGGCTTATTTCCCGAGAGGCGGAATGCCTCGATTATCTGGAGTCTCTTTAAGAGCTTTACCTTCTTCTGACCCGAGGGAAGTCCAACGAGCTCGTTCTTAAGGTCGTCGGAAACTATCTCGATGTTGTTCTTCCACTCGATGTCTGTGAGCTCCGCGAACTTGCGGCACTCCTCACACTCGCACTCGAGCGGATTATTATAGCACTCAACACGGCTTGAACCGATGTTTATCTTGCCTGTCTCGATGAGTCTGTTCTTCTGTGTGTCGTATCTTGCGGGGTCATACTCGTTGAGGAGCTTCTTGATCGCCTCTGCGCCCATTTCAGCCTTGAAATCGTCGCCGTACTTCTCAACGTAGGAGAGGTACTCCTTCTCGGAGAGGAGCTGCTTCTTCACGAGCTCGGTGTTGCCGGGGTCTGTAACGATGTACTTTGTGAAGTAGAGTACCTCTTCAAGGCGCTTCTGCGATACCTCGAGCACCTGACCGATACGGGAAGGTGTGCCCTTGAAGTACCATATATGCGACACGGGCGCTGCGAGCTCAATGTGACCCATTCTCTCACGGCGCACTCTTGCCCTTGTTACCTCAACGCCGCAGCGGTCGCAGACCTTGCCCTTGAAGCGTATCTTCTTGAACTTGCCGCAGTGACACTCCCAGTCCTTTGTAGGTCCGAATATCCTTTCGCAGAAAAGACCGTCCCTCTCGGGCTTCTGGGTTCTGTAATTTATAGTCTCGGGTCTTTCAACAATGCCGTAGGACCAGCTTCTGATCTGTTCGGGCGATGCAAGACCGATCTTTATTGATTCAAAAGTCGTATTTTCCAAACTGCTACCTCCTGCAATTTATTGCCGATTCATTTCGTATACCGACTGTTTTATCAGCCCTCGTCGCCTTCCTCATCGAGGTCGAAGCTGTCGAAAACATCGTCGCCCTCTTCCTCGTCGTTGAAGTCGAGGTCGTCCTCGGATTCGTCGTCGTCGTCGAAGCTGAACTCGTCGTCCTTGTCAACGCCGTCGAAGTCGTCGCCGTCCTCGAAGCCGAAGCCTGCCTCGCCGAGCTCGTCGTCGGAGTAGCTTGTTCCGTCGGCGGTATCCTCATCGTTGAAGGAATCTCTTGCAGGTATCGGATCGTCGTCGAAGTTCTGCTTGAGGTCGATCTCTTCGTTGTTGATATCGAGTACCTTAACATCGAGACAGAGTGACTGCATTTCCTTGATAAGTACCTTGAAGGACTCAGGGATACCAGGTGTAGGAACGTTCTGACCTTTGACGATAGCCTCGTAGGTATTGACTCTTCCGATAGTATCGTCAGACTTGACAGTGAGTATTTCCTGAAGGGTATAAGCTGCACCGTAAGCTTCGAGAGCCCAAACTTCCATTTCTCCGAAACGCTGACCGCCGAACTGAGCCTTACCGCCCAGAGGCTGCTGTGTTACGAGAGCATAAGGACCTACCGAACGCGCGTGTATCTTATCATCTACGAGGTGGTGGAGCTTGAGGTAGTACATATAGCCCACCGTTACGCGATTGTCGAACTTTTCGCCAGTGCGTCCGTCGTAGAGTGTGAACTTACAGTCGTCTGTGAATTCGAGAGCCTTGGGATTGATGACCTTATCCATAGCCTTGAGCTCGAACATATCGTCCTTGTGCTCCTGGGCGTAGTCGTTAGCCATCTTGAAGCACTCACGGATATCGTCCTCGTGTGCGCCGTCGAATACAGGTGTCATGATGTGCCAGCCGAGAGCCTTACAAGCCATGCCGAGGTGGACCTCAAGTACCTGTCCGATGTTCATTCGTGAAGGAACGCCGAGGGGGTTCAGCACGATATCGAGCGGTGTGCCGTCGGGGAGGAAAGGCATATCCTCCTCGGGGAGTATGCGCGATACAACGCCCTTGTTACCGTGACGGCCTGCCATCTTATCGCCGACCGTTATCTTACGCTTCTGAGCGATGTAGCAGATAACGCGCTTGTTTACGCCTGCGCTGAGCTCGTCGCAGTTCTCGCGGGTGAATACCTTGACGTCAACAATGACGCCTGCCTCGCCGTGCGGTACCTTGAGGGAGTTGTCGCGTACCTCTCTTGCCTTCTCGCCGAAGATCGCGCGGAGGAGCCTCTCCTCAGCGGTGAGCTCGGTCTCGCCCTTGGGCGTTACCTTACCTACGAGGATATCGCCCGATGTGACCTCAGAACCGATACGGATGATACCGTTCTCGTCGAGGTTAGCGAGAGCGTCGTCGCCGACGTTGGGGATATCGCGGGTTATCTCTTCGGGTCCGAGCTTGGTGTCGCGGCACTCTATCTCGTACTCTTCTATATGAACAGATGTGAATACGTCTTCTCTTACGAGGCGCTCGTTAAGGAGAACGGCGTCCTCGTAGTTGTAGCCCTCCCATGTCATGAAGCCGATGAGGGCATTCTTACCGAGGGAGATCTCTCCGTCTGCGGTAGCGGGACCGTCAGCGAGCACCTGTCCCTTCTTGACCTCCTCGCCTGCTGTGACGATAGGTCTCTGGTTTACGCAGGTACCCTGGTTCGAGCGCTTGAACTTGATGAGCTCGTACTTGTGCTCGATGCCCTCGGAGTCTATCATGTGTATCTTATCGGCGTCAACGTAGGTTATCTTGCCGTCGTAGTCGGAAACTACGCATACGCCGGAGTCAACGGCTGCCTTGTACTCCATACCTGTGCCGACGAACGGACGCTCTGTCTTGAGGAGCGGTACTGCCTGCCTCTGCATGTTCGAGCCCATGAGAGCACGGTTAGCGTCGTCGTTCTCGAGGAAGGGTATCATGGATGTAGCGACAGATACGACCATCTTAGGCGATACGTCCATGTAGTCTACCTTTTCGCGGTCGATTTCGAGTATCTGCTCGCGGAACCTTGCGTTTACACGGGGTCTTGCGAACTTGCCGTCCTCTGTGAGGGGCTCGTTAGCCTGAGCAACTACGAAGTTGTCCTCGGTGTCGGCAGTCATATATACTACCTCGTTGGTAACAACGCCCGTAGCCTTGTCTACCTTGCGGTAGGGAGCCTCTACGAAACCGTACTCGTTAATTCTTGCGAATGTTGCGAGGTAGGAGATAAGTCCGATGTTAGGACCTTCAGGGGTCTCGATAGGACACATTCTGCCGTAGTGGCTGTAGTGAACGTCACGAACCTCGAATCCGGCACGGTCTCTCGAAAGACCTCCGGGTCCGAGAGCGGAGAGACGTCTCTTGTGAGTGAGCTCGGCAAGCGGGTTGTTCTGATCCATGAACTGGGACAGAGGCGAGGAGCAGAAGAACTCCTTCATAGCCGAGGATATAGGTCTGATATTGATGAGAGTCTGAGGAGTGAGGGTGTTCACGTCCTGAGTCTGGATGTTCATTCTCTCGCGGATACCGCGCTCCATACGTGCATAGCCGATACGGAACTGGTTCTGGAGGAGCTCACCTACAGAGCGGATACGTCTGTTGCCGAGGTGGTCGATATCGTCAACCGTACCAACGCCCTCACAGAGGTTGATGAAGTAGCTGATAGTAGCGAAGATATCATCGAGGATGATGTGCTTCGGAACGAGCTCGTCTGCACGCTTCTTGATGTTCTCCTCAAGCTCCTCGGCGTCTGCGGAGTTCTCCATGATGTCACGGAGCACCTTAAAGGATACCTTCTCGTTGATGCCGTACTTCTCGGTGTCGAAGTCAACGTAGCCCTTGATGTCTACCATGCCGTTGCCGATTATCTTGACGGTCTTCTCAACGGGGCGGATCTGGGTCTCGCCGCGGTCGTTGGTGTAGTACTCCTTGGACTCGACGGTGACGAATGCGCTGTATACGCCTGCCTGCTCAATCTCGCAAGCCTTGTCGTAGGTGATGGTCTCGCCTGCGTCAGCCATTATCTCGCCTGTCATGGGGTTGATAACGGGCTCTGCGAGCACGTGACCCGAAAGACGTGTAGCTATGCCGAGCTTCTTGTTGTACTTGTATCTTCCGAAGCGGCAGAGGTCGTACCTCTTGGCGTCGAAGAAGAGGTTGTTGAGGTGAGTTACCGCGCTCTCTACCGTCGGGGGCTCGCCGGGACGGAGCTTCTTGTACACGTCGATAAGAGCGTCGGAGTTGTTCTTGGTCTGGTCCTTCTGGAGGATAGTCTGACGGAGTCTCTCGTCCTCGCCGAAGAACTCGAATATCTCCTCGTCGGAGCCTATACCGAGAGCACGGATAAATGTGGTTATCGGTATCTTTCTGTTCTTGTCGATACGGACGTAAACGATGTCGTTCGAGTCCATCTCGTACTCGAGCCACGCGCCGCGGTTCGGGATAACTGTGGTATTGAAGAGGTCCTTACCTGTCTTATCCTTCTCGAATGCGTAGTAAACGCCCGGCGAACGCACGAGCTGTGATACGATGACACGCTCCGCGCCGTTGATAACGAAGGTTCCGCTGTCTGTCATGAGCGGGAAGTCGCCCATGTATATCTCGCTCTCGCTGACAGCGCCCGTCTCCTTGTTGCACAGAGTAGCCGTAGCCCTCATCGCTACCTGATATGTAGCGCCTCTGGACTTGCACTCTGCAAGGCTGTACTTGGGGGTGTCGTCGAAGTGGTAGTCCTTGAAGTTGAGGACGAGGTTGCCGTTGTAGTCGGTTATCGCGGTCATATCGCGGAAAACCTCTCTCAGTCCCTCTTCCCTGAACCACTTATACGAGTTCTTCTGTACCTCGATAAGGTTCGGCATCTCAAGAGGCTCGGTGATCTTACCGAAACTCATCCTGACGTTTTTTCCCAGCTGCTTAGGTGTTACATTCACCATAGGCGGAACCTCCTTACTATTTTTACCCCGCGCGGGACGTTCCCGCCCGTCGGAGCATTTTTCACGTTGGGTATCATTCACGAAAAAATTTTTGAAAAAGCTATTGACAAGTGCAACATATATGTGCTATAATATCTTGCAGAATAGCGATACTTTTCCATACTGATACATTATATTAGTATATCACTCTCCCAAGCCCGTGTCAAGCGGTTCTGGTAAATATCAGCAATGTTGCCGAAGTTTCTTATGAGACCTCGGTATTTTTTGTATCTTAATTCAATGCGGCTGAAAAAGTAAAATCCCGAGGCGTTCCTCGGGATTTTTTGTTGGAGCGGATATTAGCCGACCGATATTTCTGCGTAATTCTCGATTACGACCTCAATTGCCGTTTCTGCGTTAATTTGTGACGACGATTTACCAGAATCGGAATCAGATGAACAGCTTTTCATACAAGCAACGAAGCCGAAAATTATCAAACCAAAGATGATAACAATGCCAGCAATCGCTCCTATGCCCAAAACCAGCAAAACTTTCTTTAATCCTTCCGTTAATTTCTCAAAGAAAGTAAGAGTGTTTTCAATGCCATCACAAACACCGATTACACCGTCAAGCGCCTTATCAGCAGTTCCAAAGGCAGTTTTAAAGCGTTCGTGCTTTTGCTGTTTCTTTTGCATTTCTGATTCGTGCTTCATTTTTTCGACGGCTTGTTTTTCTTCGTGCTCCATTCTTTGTATTTCTATTTTTGCTTTTTCACTAAGTTCATTAAGGATTATTTTTTTGTTGCAGTATGGACAAAGAAAAATATTTGTATCTGCGTTTTGTTGTAGGTTTGCTCCGCAATTCGGACATTCAAGTTTGAATACCTCCATATTTTTCCCTCCTTGTTACATTTGATAGTAAAATGTGCAGAATAGACAAATTAACGGTTTACCGTTAATATTATTTTAGCACACGCAGTTCCAAAAGTCAACGGTTTACCGACAATAATATTTAACAAAAAATGCTATCATTATTTATGTACTATTACATGAAAGGATAGCGGGATATGAACATTTCGGAAGCAGTCGCGGCACGGATACTCGACCTGTGCAAGCAGAAAAATATAACTGTCAACAAGCTCTCGACGCTTTCGGGTGTTACGCAGTCCACCGTCAACGACATCGTGAACCGCAAAGCCAAGAATATCGGCATTGTCACGATAAAAAAGCTGTGCGACGGCTTCGAGATGACCATTTCCGATTTTTTCGATACCGACGATTTCAAAAGGCTTGAACAGGAGCTATACTAAAAAATCCCGAGGTCAGTCCTCGGGATCTTTTTTTGTCAGTTTTATTATGAGTGCGGCGATGAGCAGTGCCGCTCCGATGACTATGGACAGCACCAACGGCAGAAGCACCGCCGCGAACGGTACTCCCAGCCTGCCTGTGAGGAATATCGCTGTCGGAGCGTCCGCCCCGCCTATTATCCCCACGTGCCCGGACTCCCGCCTAAGCGTGTACACGAACCACGCGATAAGCCCGACTATACCAAGTCCGCCGCTGCCCATAAGCGCGGCTCCCGCGATGACCAAGCCCTTTTTCATAGCGTCACTCCTCGTCCTCGTCGTAGAATACGTTGTAGGCTACCGCGCGGTGGCTGTAGGTGCTTATCACAAGTCCGATTACGGCGTACATACTCAGCATAGCCGTACCGCCGCCGCTCAGGAACGGAAGAGGTATACCGATAACGGGCGCGACCTTCAGCACCATGCCGATGTTCATAAGACAGTGCGTGAAGAAGAGTCCGAACGCGCCCATGCAGATGAAGCGCCCGAGGCGGTCGCGGGTGATGCGGCTGTCGGCGAATATTTTCAGCACGATGTACGCGAGCACGATGATTATGCCTATCGAGCCGACGAAGCCGAAGACCTGTCCCACGTGCGCGAAGATGAAGTCGTTGTGGAGCTCGGGCACGTAGATGTAGTCGCGCTTGCCGTCGAATATGCCCTTGCCGAAGATACCGCCCGATTTTATGGCGGCGAGTCCGAGGTCCTGCTGATACTCGATGTTTTCTGGGTCGGTACCCGGGTGGAAGAGTATGAGGATTCGCTGCTTGTGGAAGGAGCTGAGGAAGTTGAACCACATCACGGCTACAACTCCCGCTATCGCGAACGGCGCGGCGACGAGGTACTTCCACGATATCTTCGCGGACACGAGCATAAAGCCGAATATCGCTGCGAATACGATAGCTGTACCGTAGTCGCCCTGCAATGCGACGATACCGATGGGGACGGCTCCGTGAATGAGGAGCAGCAGCATATGCAGCGGCTTGTTCATATCCTCCTCATCGCGCGAGAGGTGGTAGCTGAATGTGAGTATGAACGCTATCTTCATAATCTCGGACGGCTGCATACTTACGCCGAATACGCGTATCCAGCCCTGATCGTCCGCGCCCTCGCGCTGGTAGCCCAGCGGCGTGAACGGCAGTGCCACGAGCACGAGCGTTATCGGCACGAATATCCACCACACCTTCACGAGCTTGCGGTAGTCGATACAGGAGATGATATACGCGGCGGCTATACCCAGTCCCATTGATATGAGCTGGGTCTGCCAGTAGCTGTTTCCCACGCCCTCGTTTTCACTGATTCCGCTCTTGACTATCGACCATATCAGTATGGTGCTGATACACGCGCAGAGCGTCACCGCAAACAGCAGACCAAGGTCGATATTATGCTTGTTGGCGGGCAATTTCTTGAATACTGATCCCATATTTATTGTTTCCTTTTTGTTTTTCTGTTAACCCGTAGGGGACGGCGTCCTCGACGTCCCGCAGGCAGTTTTATTGTATCACGGGCGGCGGAATGCCGCCCATACACTGCGGTTTCCTTGTAACGTATATTGACAGGCGGATAATATCCGCCCCTGCTGTACGTTAAAAACGCGAAAGCAAACTCACGCTTCGTACAGAGTAAGCGAGCTTGCGAGCGCCAACGCGAATCGGCGGCGCGGACACCGCGCTCAAACGCCGTCCTGCCAGTATTTGCGGTCGAGGCTGCGGTACTGCGCAGCTGCGGCGACGTGTCTGCGGGTGATGACCTCGCTGTTATTGAGGTCGGCTATGGTGCGCGCGACCTTCAATATCCTGTCATAAGCTCTCGCACTCAGCCCGAGGCTGTCGAACACGCTCTTCATCATTGCCTCCGCGCCGTCGTCCATCGGACACATATCACGGAGCTTATCGGGCGTGATGAGGGCGTTGCAGGTGATGTCAGTCCCGCGGAAACGCTCTGCCTGAATCTCACGCGCCGCCATAACGCGCCTGCGTATCTCCGCCGAGCTCTCCTCGTTCGTCTTTGCCGAGAGGTCGTCGTACTCCACGGGAGCAACGTCAATGTGCAGGTCGAAGCGGTCGAGCAGCGGACCCGATATCTTCGAGAGGTAAGCCGAGACCTTCTTCGGCGTGCATATACACTTGCGCTTCGGGTGACCGTAATATCCGCACGGACACGGGTTCATCGCGCCTATCAGCATTATCGTGCACGGGTAGGTTATCGTGCCCGAGGCGCGTGCTATCGTAACGCGCCTGTCCTCGAGCGGCTGACGCATTATCTCAAGAGTGCGGCGGTCGAACTCCGCGAGCTCGTCGAGGAAGAGCAGTCCGTTGTGTGCGAGCGATATCTCGCCCGGCTGAGGGATACTGCCGCCGCCTGCAAGTCCCGCCGAGGATATCGTATGGTGCGGCGAGCGGAACGGACGCTTCGTGATTATCGGAGTATCGGCATTGAGCAGTCCCGATATCGAGTGTATCTTCGTGGTTTCGAGCGCCTCCTCGAAGGTGAGCGGCGGGAGTATCGACGGCATACGCTTCGCGAGCATACTCTTGCCGCTTCCCGGAGCTCCGATAAGCAGGGCGTTGTGACCTCCCGCGGCGGCTATTTCAAGCGCCTTCTTCGCCGACTGCTGTCCGCGCACGTCCGCGAAGTCGAGAGTCTCGTTGTACGCAGCTTCGGGAGGTATGTAGTGCTCGCTCGGAGTCATCAGCTCCTCACCGCGGAAGTGCAG
>CAMHBN010000059.1 GCA_946183385.1 uncultured Ruminococcus sp. | reverse complement strand
TCTTTGATTTGGATTTCGCAGCTATATGCAACTCTGTTGTAGAGAGCCTCCCCTGACTTGCCTTACGTGATATCTTGCCCGCGGAATTATTCCGCACAGTGTAACAATGCCGTTTGTTGGCGGGCGCATGGAATGCGCCCCTACACATTGTCAGCGTTCCTCGTATTCACTCCGCAGAATGGAGAAATACAGCCTCCCGACGTAATTGCCATTCATGAAGAAGTAATCGCGGAGCGTGCCCTCGTAGTGGAAGCCGCACTTCTCGATTACGCGCTTCGAGGGAGCATTGATGGTCTTGGTGCAAATCTGCACCTTATGCAGATTCATCTTGTCGAAGCCGAAAGCGATGACCGCCTTTGTAGCCTCGGTGGCGTAGCCCTTGCACTGGAATTCCGCGCCTATGCAGTATTCGATCTCCGCAAAATGGTTCTTGCTGTCCACGAGGAAGTAGGCAATCTGCCCGATACACTCGCCCGAGCTCTTTTCAATGACAGCCCAGCGGTAGTAGTCGTCCCTCTCGTAGGAGCCGATGTACTTGTCGAGCAGACCCTTTACCTCCTCCTTGGTGGAGTAAACGGGCTCGGAGTACATCGTCTGGATCTTCTCGTCGGCGATCCAGTTCCTGAGCATACCGTCGTCGTCGGAGTACTGGAAGCGGCGGAGAATGAGCCTTTCTGTTTCGATAGTCTGAGTTCCGTTATGAGTTAGCATGGTATTCCTCCTGTGCTGTTATATATGCGGACAGCCCAATAAAGCCTCCGCTGAAAAAACGAGTGCTTTTATGCTATAGCCTATTGTAGGGAACGCCGCCCTCGGCGTTCCAATTTTTCGTTTGTGGATTTCCTTACTAATATAAATCAGAATTTGTTATTCTGGTGCTGTTACTTCAACATGATTTCCTTCCGAATCAACAAATTCAGCCACCCAGTTCCCTTTGATTTTAGTTAAAGGAAAGCATATCTCTTTATCATCAAGTTTCTCTTTAAGTATTTCTATATTTTCAAAGCTGATGCTTGGCAAACAATTACTACCGAAAGAATGCTCTTCGTTGACTGTGAGGTATGCAAACAGTCCATATCTGAATCCATTAACATCAAACACACTATATGTGTCTTCCCGCTCCGTAACAGACTGTTCAAAAAAGTTCTCATAGAATTGAATAGCCCTATTCATATCTTTCACACAGATATAAAGCGAATTAATTTTACATTTCATCTTGTCCTCCAGTAAATTCCGATTTATATTAGTAAATTTTCAGTCCAGCAGCTCCTGCAAGTCGCGGCGCGACTTAAACTCGCCCGTATATGTCCTTGTCTCGGTGCGCGCGGAGGGATTGCGTATGCCACGCGCGGTCATACAGCTGTGCGAGCCGACAATTTTCACGCCCACGTCGGGAGTACCCGCCGCCTCGGAGATTATCTCGGCGATATCGCGTCCGAGCCGCTCCTGCAGCTGCAGACGCTTGGCAGCCATATCGCAGATACGCGCGATCTTGCTGAGCCCGAGCACCTTTCCGCGCGGGATATACGCAACATTCACGTACATATCGTACATGAGCGCGAAGTGGTGCTCGCAGTAGCTGAACACGGTGATGTCCTTCATCACGACAGCTTCGGACGAGCCGTTGTCCTCGGCGGGGAAGGTCTTGCCGAACATCTCGGCGATGTCGTGGTTGCTATACTGTATGCCCTCGAGCATCTCCGCGAGCATACCCGCCACGCGCTGAGGCGTTTCCCTCAGACCCTTGCGGTCGGGGTCTTCGCCGATAGCCTCAAGCAGTCCGCGAACGTGAAATTCAATCTTATCCTTATCCATATCAAACGCCCCTCCTTGTGGGCTCCCAGATAAACTTGTGGAGCTGCAGCTGTAAACGCACGCCGTTCATTTTGTGCTCCTCCATGAAATCGACAATAGCAGAGGGCTCTATCTCGCCGAAAACGGGGCTGATATAGACGTGGCAGCGCTCCGTCAGGCGGTACTTTTCGATGAGCTCCGCAGCTCTTTCGAGGTCTTCGGTGCTGCCAGATACGAACTTCACGGTGTCGTGACAGCCGAGAAGTCGGAAATTGTCAATGCACATAAACTCCTCCATACCGCTGGAGGGGAGCTTGTAATCCATAGTGAAAATGGGGCGATTATCGCCGCAGGCAAGCCTTTCGAGCGATATGCTGCCGTTTGTCTCGATCTCGACGCGGCAGCCGTTAGCCATGAGCAGCCTTGCCAGCGTACCCGCCTCCTTATGCAGCAGCGGCTCGCCGCCGGTCAGGGTCACGTTATGGATGCAGGTTTCAGCGACCCACTCCGCGAGTTCCTCCACGGTCTCGTACTCAGCGGGCGCGTCCTCGGTATTAGCCCAGCAGGTATCGCAGTACGAGCAGCTGAGGTTGCAGCCGCGGAAGCGTATGAACACGGCAAGCTCACCCGCGTGGGCGCCCTCGCCGTTAATGCTTATGAATTTTTCAACAACAGGCAGCATTACATTACCTCCTCATAAGTTGCGCAGTTTTCGGGAGTCTCATACACGGTCACGGAGCTGACGGGCAGCCCCTCCGCCGCAAGCTTCCCGAAGAAGAAGCGGGCAAAATTTTCGGCAGTCGGGCGGAAGTCAACCGCGATAAGGCGGAAGCCCTCTTCATTCAGAGCGGCGACGGTCGCGGCTCTGAGCGAGCCCTCCTCGTAGATGAGGGCGTGGTCGAAGCTGTCAGCGAGAGCGCGGACGGCTTTTTTGAGGTCGCCGAAGTCGATTATCATGCCGCGTTTTTCGCCCGAATCAATGAGCTGTGCGCTCTCAACCGTGACTTCAAGCGTCCAGCGGTGACCGTGGATATTGGCGCATTTGCCGTTATATCCCGCGAGGAAGTGGGCGCTGTCGAAAGCGGCTGACGTTTTCAATCTGTACATAGTACGACCTCCAATAAAAAATACGCCTGCGAAAAGACAGGCGTATCCGAACATCACAAACAGCGCGATAATTCGCGCAGAACGATATGGACTGCCCTGGTTTTGTTTAACGACAGGATGGCGCAAACGAACTGTCGGCTTCCATTATAGCATTTCGCCGCAAAAATGTCAAGCCTTAAATGTAGGGGCGGATATTATCCGCCCACCAATTTACCAATAAATCAACGGCAACATATTTTAGGGGACGGTGCGGCTAACAGCCGCCCGTACCCTCTGTCAGATTCGCTGACATCTCCCTACACTGCAGGGAGTCACCCGGCGTCCCGTCAAATTCTTAGCCGTAGGCTTCATTGGAATACCCATTGTAGTACGCGATAGACGAGCAGTCGGGGAAGTAGTAGCCCTCTATCATATCCTCGCGGACGTTGTAGAGCACGGTCAGCTCATGACCGCTGAGGTTGGTGGTCTGGTAGATGATACCGTCCTTGGCGTAGTATGACGGCTTGACCCACACGCCGTACTGGTTGCTCATAAGGTCGGTGATCTTGGAAGCTCCTACCACGGGGAAGTCGCTGCTTGTGATCATGTCGCAGAAGCCGAGCTGAGACATCCAGTAGCTGACAAGCGGGACATCGGGCGAGCCGAGGCTTTCACGCGCGGCGCCGCTGTAGGAGTCGTACTTCTGTACAACAAGCGGGATAATCCTGCTCGTGTCGCCTATCTTTCCGAGATAGACATTGTCTATCAGGTCGCCTTCCCAGAGATAGTCTTCGGGCTGGAGAGACTTGTTCGAGTAGCCTTGACTTATGACCTGCTCGTCCTTGAGCTGCTGAAGCGTGTAGTAGAAATCAGATTCATAGGGGTAGAATTTTTCCGAGTAATTGTTGAGCCTGTCGAGCCCCGCGTTCATCTCAGTGCCGCTGAGCTGAGAGCTGTTGTCGCTGTAGAAGCGGATATAGGCGATACTGAGGTCATTCGCCCACACAATGCAGTCAAGGTAGCGGGTCTGCCTGTCGGAGTTGATATACTGCCACTTTTCAACGTAGATGTAGCCGGTTTTGTCGAATTTCAGCGCCTTGTCGAGCTCCTGTCCCGCGGGCTGGAAGATGTAGGTCTTTTCGTACTGACGCGACAGAGCGTTTATCATCGCGGCAGTTATACTGCGCACCTCGCTGTTTTCCTTGTAGTTCACAGACTGCGATGTCTTGATGATGAGTGACATCGGTCTGAATTTCTTATGATCCTCCTTGAGGTAGACCGCGTTGGTGTTCGAGCGGTCGCGGGAGATGAAGGTCTGCTCGGCGGTATCGCTCGGGAAGAAGTGTCCGATGATGTCCGCGCCGTAGAATCCGAGCGCGAGTATCAGAGCCGTCAGAGCCACGAAGAGAATATTTCGTTTCACAGGCATTCCTCCCCGGGTATGGTGATAAATACGGTAGTGCCCTCATTCGGGTGGCTGTCGATTTCAATTTTCGCGGAGTGCAGGCTGGCTATCTTCTGGCAGAGCGCAAGTCCCAGACCTGCGCCGCCCGCCTTTCTGCTACGTGACTTGTCCGCCATAAAGAAGGGCTCGAACGCCTTTTTCATGACCTCGGGCGTCATACCGATACCGTGGTCGGTTATGGTTATGACGGCGTCGCCCTCGTACATAGCGGCGTTGAGCACGACGCTCTCACCCTTCGGCGAAGCCTTGACGGCGTTCTCGATTATGTTGTACAGCAGCGACTTGAAGAGCTCCTCGTCGGCGGAAATGGTTATATCCTGCGACAGGCACTCCAGCCGCACGTCGTTCTTGGCAAGGAGCGGCACGAGAGCCGTTTTCGTCTCGTTTATCATTGATTGCAGGCTGACGGGCTTTTTCTCGATCTCAGTGCCGTTCATGGCGACGATCCCCATGAGCTTGCCCGAGAGCGAGCGCAGACGCTTCGTCTCCTCGACGATAACGCCCGCGTACTCGGCACGCTCGCTGTCGGATACCTGCTTCTTGATACGCAGTATATCGGCGAATCCGAGGATAGAGGTCAGCGGAGTCTTCATCTCGTGCGAGAGGTTGGCGATGAAGGTTTGTCTGTCCTCGGCTATTTTTTCGAGGCGAGCCGCATTGGTCTGGACGGACTCAGCCATGATGTTCATATTCTGCGCGAGCTCGCGGAATTCCTGACTTCCGCGCTCGCGAATCCTTATGCGGTAGTTGCCGCCCGCGATAGCCTTGGTGTAGACGTTCAGCCTGCTTAGCGGGTTCAGCATGAGGAGCACGGTCACGAGCAGCACGAGCGAGATAGCTCCCGCCGAGATGACGCTGACCTTGCGCACGAAGTCGGTCTGCTTCTTTTTCATCGCGTATATCTCGGAGATGTCCACAGCCGTCACCACGCGGTAGCTCATACCCTCGGTGGTGATAGCAGAGCCGACAGCCAGCTTGTGAGCACTGCCCGTCTCGTACACGGAGGCGCTGTATTTGTCGCCCGAATCGTCGATCTTCTCGACGAAGCCGCTCTGCGTTATCCTGCTGAGAACGTCGTCCATGCCGTTGACGGCGATGACAGTGCCGGAGCTGTCGAAAACGGCTGAATCGCGCGTCCGACCGCTTCCCTCGACGACGTCGGAGGCGATGCGTCGGATATCGTTTGGCGTAAGAGCGATCTTTTCGTCCGCGAGCTTTGCGTACACGACCGCATTCGAGAACGACGCCTCGAAGAATTCGTGCTCGGATATCGCGTGGGTCTGCTCTCTCTCAAGGAGCAGGCGGTGGCTGTTGTTGAGTATCGTTACAGAGATGATGTTTACCGCAGCGATTATCAGGAACAGCGAGCTCAGGAATATTTTTTGCCAGAGCTTCATACGCTGTCACGGCTTTCAAGTCTGTAGCCGAGCTTGGGGATGGTGATAAGGCAGTCCTTGAGCCCGAGCTTGCGGCGCACCTGCTGGACGTGGATATCGACGGTACGGCTCTCGCCGCCGAACTCGAAGCCCCACACACTCGACAGGAGCTGTTCGCGCGAGACTGCGATATTCTGGTGCTGGAGGAAGTACACGATGACGTCGAACTCTTTCGGCGTGAGCTGAACGTGCTGACCCTTCAGCGTTATCTCGTGCCTGTCGATATTGACGGTGATATCGCCGTAGGTGATGGTGTCCTGCGTCTTGTTGGAGCGGCGGAGCACCACGTCGATACGCGCGAGGAGCTCGAGAGCCTCGAAGGGCTTGACGATGTAGTCCTCGGCGCCGAGACGGAGCCCCTTAACCTTGTCGGAGACCTCCTGCATGGCGGTGAGGAAGATGACGGGAGTGCCGCAGTCCTTGATAGCCTCCATGACCTCGAAGCCGTTCATCTCGGGGAGCATAATGTCAAGGAGGATAAGGTCGTAGCCGCCCTTCATAGCCTCCTCCGCGCCCGAGCGCCCGTCGTAGCGGCAGGTGCCCTTATAATCGACCATGCTGAGGGCGGCGGTTATCATTTTAGCGATATTCTCGTCGTCCTCGATAATAAGAATGTTTATCATATATGACCTCACTTTGGTTTAAAGTAGCCGTTCGTATTTTTCACGCTCGCGGGAAAAGACTTGCCGAACAAATAGGTGAGCGAGCTTGCGAGCGACTGCGTGGATATGGGGTCAGGGGAACTATGTTCCCCTGCGGGGTTCGGGGCAGAGCCCCTGCGGGTCGAGGGCAGAGCCCTTGGCGGATTATCAAGGCAGAGCCTTGACCAGAGTCTATGGAAAATGTGGAAGATTTCGCAAAAAATCAGATTTTACTTGACATTTCCGCAAAAATGATGAATAATAGTAGAGATGTGCCTTTGCTGTCAATATCATTGTATCAGCAGAGAGCGCAGATGTTAAAGGAAAACGCACATTTTTTGCAAATATTTTGCATTCACCGATAGAGAGGAGGGCGGAAATGAAGAGATTGGCTGCCGCAGTGCTTGCGGCTCTTGCGTTGAGCTCGTGCAGTACGGGAGCGGAAGTGCCGCACCCGACCGAACCTGTCGACGTTACAGAGACGACAACTCAGACCTTCATATTCACGGGCTTGCCCGAAATACCGACCCTCCGCACCGACACCGAAACAGAGACCGCCGCTCCCGAGACCGAGCCTGAGTCCGAGCCCGAGCAGACGACTGCGGCTCCGACTGATACTCCCGCGGAGACTGCTCCGCCGATACAGTCGGAGGGCGGAGATCCTCCCGAGGGCGTGAAGTGCATAGAGGCTCCGTATTTCTCGCAGGAGGGAAAGCCCGCGGGCTGCGAGCTTATCTGCACGTCTATGCTCCTCGCGTACTACGACTTCGCCATAACTGCGGACGAGCTTATCAGTGAGGGCTACATCGAGCAGGCTGTGGTCGATACATATCAGGATCCCGAGCGCGGCACGGTGATGTTCAGCGGTGACCCTAACAAAGCCTTTATCGGCGACCCGCATACTCCCTACGGCTACGGCTGCTACAGCGGAGCGATACGCTCGTGTCTGCGGAGGTACCTCGAAAACGAGTTCTTCGATGCGGTGGATATCGGCGGTATTTCGCTGAAAGACCTGTGTATGGAGTACATAGACTGCGGCGAGCCCGTCATCGTATGGGCGAGCGTCGATATGGAGCCGCTGTTCACCGCGGAAGCCAATACGTGGGAGATAGAGGGCACCGACGAGATGGTGGAGTGGAAGTCCAACGAGCACTGTCTGCTTCTTGTCGGATACAACGACGAGAGCTACTGCTTCCACGACCCACTGAGGGGAGCATACACGCTCTACCCGCGCGACGTCGCCGAGACCCGCTACCGTGAAATGGGCAGTCAGGCTGTGACTATCCACCCGTGGTGATTTTATGTAGGGGACGCCGCTCTCGGCGTCCCGTTTTTTTCCATAACCCAATTTTTGTAGGGACGACCATTGGTCGCCCGTGAGTGACGGAAAATTTGCGGACGCGCAATGCGCGTCCCTACACAGACAGATTGTAGGGGCGCACAGTGTGCGCCCTTTTTTACAATGGCTGCCTTTCAAACTTATACCCACTGACCGCGGGGAAATATTCCGCACGTGAGCTCTCGCGCATAGACATCGCCGAGCCGTCCGCGCCCGTAATAATGTGGTCAACGAGCAGAACATCAAGAGCAATGAGCGCCGTCCCGAGCTTGAGGGTGGCGCTTTTGTCATTCTGCGAGGGCAGGGGAGCTCCCGCGGTGTGATTGTGCGCGATGAAGACGTAGGCGGCATTGTGGCGGAGCGCAAAATCGGCTATCCTGCGGTTGGAGATGTTCACAGCAGAGCCGGTTCCCGTGCCGATACGCTCGGCGCCGATAATGCGGAAGCGCTCGTCGGTCGCGGCGGCAATGAGAGTTTCGCTCCGTGCCGAGCGGAGCTGTGCCGAGAAGAACCTCTTCGCCGCCTCAGCGCAGTCGAGGCGGATATTGCCGCAGCTCGTTATCGCGCACCTGCGGCTCAGCTGAGGAAACAGCGTGAGCAGAGCGGCGCTCGCGGCAGAGATACCGCATTCCTTCATCAGGAAGTCGGGGTCGGAGTCTGCGGCGCTGCGGAAGCTCCCGTATGCGGAATACAGCCTGTCAGCGGCTCTGACAGCGCCCTCTCCGCGCTCGGAGAAGCACATCAGCAGCAGGAGCTTCTCACGCTCCGTGAGACTGCCCGTGCCGTCGGTGAGACAGCGGGTCTTCAGCTCATTTTTCAGTTCGTTCATACTATCACCTTCCGAAAGAGAAAGCGCCGCTGCGCTTCATTGAGTATGTACTGTCCTGCCCGCAGATGACGCAGTCCTCGACGGAAATGCCTATCGCGCCGAGCTTCTCGCTGAGTGTGCGGAGCAGCGTGAAATCACCCTCGTCGGGGATCGGCTGACGCTCGGGGTGCGATATGCCGAGCGCGATGCGCGTGCAGCCTCCGCGCAGCAGCATGGACGCGATACGCCTCATCTCCGACCTGCCTTCCGCGAGACAGTGCGCGGTGAAGCTGACCTTGCCCGTGATGCCGAGGTCGTCGCTGAGACAGACGATGAGGCACAGACCCTCCGCTCCGCCGCTGAAATAGCCGAGGAAGAAGCGGCAGAGGCTGTCGATGTCGGGCAGCCTGTCGTACTCGGGGACGCTTGCCTCGTACTCGGCGCACATCTCCGCCGCGAGCCGTATGAACTCGGCAGTCGGCACGCCCACGCCCCTGACCTTGGTGAGCTCGTCCACGGGCGCGTTGAGGATATTGTTCAGCGTGCCGAATTCGTTTATCAGCGAGTGCGCGAGCTCGTTGGTGTTTATCCTCGGGAGCGCGTAGAACAGCATGAGCTCGAGGAGCTCGTGCTCGCAGAGAGCGTCCGCGCCGTAGGTCATGAGTCTCTGCCGCAGA
>CAMHBN010000058.1 GCA_946183385.1 uncultured Ruminococcus sp. | reverse complement strand
CACCTCGCTGACCGCGGGTCTTCTCACGCAGGACTTCCGCGCAATGCCCGTAACGATACTCATATCCCTCGTCGCAGGCTACGGAATGGTCAGCAGCGGTACTATATTCACGGCGGTATCGGTGAGCATCGTCTACAAGATGTACAATCTCGCGCTGATGATACTCGAGACCGACAGAACGGAGAGAATGCCGCTCACCCGCAACATCTTCATGATGACAGCACTTGCGGCAGGTATAATCGGCTTCGTTGTGTTCTGGATAGCATTCGTCCGCAGGAAGAAGGGCGGAATCGTGCGGTACAGCTCGGAGTATTCGAGGTGGCGCAGATTCGGCTTCGCGCTGAAAACGTTCCCGTATTCGGCGGTATTGCTTATCTGCATAGCCTACGCCGCGATGAGGCTGACACAGTGACGGACAAGTATATGCAGCGTGCGCTGGAGCTCGCGCGTATCGCTTTCGAGGCGGGAGAGGTCCCCGTAGGAGCGGTGGTCGTGAAGAAGCCGACGGGCGAGATAGTCGGCGAGGGCAGGAATATGCGCGAGGGAGCGAAAAACGCTCTTGCACACGCGGAGATAATGGCTATAGACGAGGCGTGCAGAAAGCTCGGCGGCTGGCGGCTGCCGGAGTGTACGCTGTATGTCACGCTCGAGCCGTGCCCGATGTGCTGCGGTGCGATAATCAATTCGCGGATAGACACGGTCTGCTTCGGGGCTTACGACCTGAAAAGCGGGTCGGCGGTGTCGGTGCAGAGGATGTTCGAGTACCCGTACAATTACAAGCCCGAGGTCATCGGCGGGATAATGGAAGACGAGTGCGCGGCGCTCCTTTCAGAGTTTTTCGTAAGGCTCAGGCTGAAAAGGAAGAATAAGAACTAAAACCCGAAAGCGGACAACAAGGCTGCTTTCGGGTTTTGTTGTTGTAGGGTACGGCGTCCCGCGACTTACAGAACGACAACCTGATACGAATTGTAGGGGCGAACAGCGTGCGCCCGTATACGGACAGTGTTATTTTGCGGGCGGATAATATCTGCCCCTACAGTGGGACGTCGAGGACGCTGTCCCCTACACATTTTTCCTTCTGCATTTCTCATAACTAACAAACACCATCGCCGTCATAACCGCGAGTATCACCGACGGCACGGGCGACGGAGCGCTGTGCGCCCGCGCTGTCACGGCGGCGGAGACCGTCTCGCCCGCGATGAACAGCGGCAGCATGAGCCTGCAAACTCCGAAGCTGACGGCTGCTGCTCCGAGGCGTATCGCCGCGGCGGGCAGGAGCGACAGCTTCCCGCGGAAAACGGCGGCGAGCTGCATGAACACGCAGCCGCCTCCGAAGGTGACGAGCGCCGCTATCACGGGCAGGAGCGTGAAATCTCCCGCGGGCAGACCCGCCACCGCCGTCACGTCGAGAGCCGAGCATATCAGCCCCGCAGATGTCGGGAAGTCCCGACCTGTCAGCCGCGAGAGGAGCTCAGCGGCGGCGGGAAGAACTCCCACCCGCGCCAGTATCGCCGATATAACGGCAAATCCGAGTATCGCGGCGCATATCTCTGCCATGGCGCGTCCCGCCGAGGATATGCAGTCTGGGAGCAACTCCGCGCTGAAATGTATCCCCGTGCGCGGCGGAGCTCCTTGACCGCGTCTCCGCAGATATACCGACAGCACCGCCGCCGCTGCGAGGCTCCCCGCGAACGAGGACAGGCTCAGGAGCAGTCCCACCCGCGCCGAGCGGTAGAGATTTCCCGCAATGCAGCCGTAAATGAAGGCGGGACCCGCTCCGAAGCACACGCCCGCGAGGAGCTCCGCCTCGCGCTTGGTGAGCCTGCCCGAATCATAAGCAGCGAGGAGCATACGCGCTCCCACGGGATAGCCCGCGATGTTAGAGAAGAGGAAAATGACAAAGATGTCGCCGTCCATGCCGAGGAGCAGCCTGCCCGCCCTGTGGACGAGCCTGCCCGCGGCTGTGACAGTGCCGCTGCGAATGAGCAGTCCCGATACGGCTATCATCGCCAGCAGCGAGGGTATTACAGCCGTGAGGCAGCGCTGCAATGCGGCATAAACAGCCGCTCCGACAGTGTCTGCGGCGAAAATGCACATCGCGGCGGCTCCGACGAGGAGGGCGGCAGTCAGAAATTGTCTTGCTTTTTTCATAAATATCACCCAGTCAATCATATTATTTGAGGGGTGATATTATGTTTGAAAAGCTGACCGACAGGGCAGGGGAAGCCCTCAGCCCCGTGTCGGGGATACATATAGAGAGCAACAGGGAGCTCGTGGTCGAGAACTGCCGCCGCATAGAGGAGTGCGACGAGGTCTTCATGCAGTTCATATCGGGACATCTCCGCGTGCAGGTTTGGGGAAGCGGTCTCCGCGCCTACGACCACAAGACGGGCGGGCTCGTTATACGCGGGAGGATATCGCGGGTGGAGCTCGCGGAAAGGAGACGGCATGGCGATGAAGAATCAGCTTCGCGGGAGCATTAAGATAAACGCCAAGGGGCGCGACCTCTACGGATTCATCAACGCCCTGCACGCGAGCCGGGTATGCCTCTTCAGCCAGTACGTGAAGGGCGGCAGCTTCTGCGCGGAGGTATACCGCTCCGACCTCGGACGCGTCACGGACATCGCGCAGGAGCACGGCATTGAGCTCACCCACTTCGAGTACGACACCATCTCCGCGGAGGTGATACGCCGCCGCAGGCGCTTCGGCATTGCCCTCGGACTGGTGCTGGTCATAGCGGCTTCGCTCTATTTTTCGGGAGTTGTGGTCACTATCGACATACAGGGCAACGCGTCTGTCAGCGACAGCGTGATACTTGCGGCTCTCGATGAAATGGGAGTCCGCAGAGGAACGCCGTTTCGGCGGATAGACTACGTCACCTGCGAGAATCAGCTCCAGCTCGGGATCGAGGGCTTGTCTTGGGCGGGTATGCACAGGACGGGACACCGCCTTGTCGTGGAGGTCACGGAGGTCGTAGAGAAGCCCGAAATGCGCCGTACCCGCATACCGTGCAACCTTGTTGCCGCGCACGAGGCAGAGATAGTCGGCGCGACGGTGGTAGACGGGCAGCTCATGCACAAGGTCGGGGACTACGTCAGGGCGGGGGATATGCTGATAAGCGGCGTGACGGGCGACGACACGGGGCATACGACGCTCCATCGCGCAATGGGCACGGTCACGGGCATATACAGCGAGGAAGCCGCGTTCACGGGCGAGCTCGTACAGGAGCGCCTCGTCCCCACGGGCAGGACTGACACACGCCGCAGGCTGCGGCTGTTCAGCCTCGATATCCCGCTGTATTTCGGCGAAAACGGCTATGAGCTCCGCAAGGAGGAGAGCACGGAGAAGCCGCTCGTAATGTTCGGGAAAACGCTCCCGATAAGCGTCACGCGTCAGAGGTACACCGAGTACGTGCACGAGGAGACGGAGCTCACGCCCGAGGAGCTGACCGACGAGCTTATGGAGAAGGTGTACATCTACGAGAAGAACTTCCTGTCGGGCTGCGAAATACTTTCGCGCGACATCGTCCCGACAGAAAAAGACGGCACGCTGACGCTGAACGTCGCGTACCGTCTGAAAGGCGATATCTGCTCCACAAGGGAGATATTGATTAAATAGCCGTTAGCTTTGTTGCTTCCCGCCGAAAGGCAGGGAGCCCCTGCGGGGTTCGGGGCAGAGCCCTTGTTACTTAGCACCCTCCATAATTCCCGCAAGGATAGTTTCATTCCACGTTCCCGCGCCGCGGTTGTAGATACCGTAGCCGTCCTTGCCCGTTCTTACGCCGTTGTCCCATACGAAGCACTTTATGCCCTGAGCCTTTGCGGCGGAGACATAGTACCTGAAGAATTCCGCGCGGGTATCGTCGTCAGCCTCTGCCACGCAGCCGAACTCGCCGATGATAACAGGAGTGCCCTTGTTTATGAATTTGGTCTTCATGGCAGCGAACTTGGAGTCGAGCTCCGACTTGTCCGCGCTGCTGAAGGTTGTAGTTGCGCCGCTCGCGAACTTCCACGGAGCGTAATAGTGCAGGGATATGATAACGTGACTGTCATTCGGCACTACCACGTCATTCATCGCGACGTCCTCGGCGGAAGCGGCATAGCTGGTGACGATGAGCGTTCTCTCGGAGTTGTTGCCGCCCGATTTTCTGACGGTCTCAACGAAGTCCTTCTCATACTTGTTGACAATGCTGCGCTCTGCGGCAGTACCGCCCGACCACTCAGCCGCACTTCCGACGGTACGCGGCTCGTTCATGCCCTCGAAGAGGAGGCGGTCGCCGTAGTCCTTGAACTCGGCAGCTACCTGTTCCCATATACGTTTGAGCTTAGCGCTGTCGCCTGCGTACTCGGAGTCGTTCGGGTCGAACCATATATAGTCGTCATGGTGCATATTGAGGATGACGTACATATCGTTATCGTAGGCGTAATCGACGACTTCCTTTACGCGGTCGAGCCATTCCTGCTGGATGGTGTCTCCGTCGATGTGCTCGTCCCACGTAACGGGAATGCGTATCGCGTTGAAGCCTGCGTCCTTGACTCCGATTATCATCTGCTCGGTGGTCTTGAGGTTGCCCCAGCCTGTTTCGGTGGAGACGCCCGACTTGCCTGTATTGTAGCTGTCGAGGGTATTGCCGAGGTTCCAGCCGGCCTTGATATCATCGACTATCTCCTCCGAGGTGCGGAAGCCTATCTCGGACTTGACGGCGGGCTTCTTTACGACAGTCGCGGTATCGGGTATCTTTCCGTCGCCGCCGCTGTATTTCACGGTAACCTCGTCGAGAGTCACCGTAGGCTGCTGACTCCACCAGTATCCGAGCATGAGCTCACCGTCCTCTGCGATGTAGTATTTAGCCTCATCAGGCACAAACCAAGTCAGCTCGACGGACGAGCTGTCAGTGAAGACAGCCGTATCGGGCGACATATAGCTTCCCACAGATGAGCTGTAGCCGAATCCTCCGGTGAATTTTCCGATATTGCCCGCCGCGCTGACGCTGAACGTCACAGCTTCGGGAACAGCACCCTTGGGTATGATGCCCGCTGTGGGTATCCTTATCGTGTTATCTTCATCAGCGAAGCTCACGCCGGTGCCGAGCTGCTGAGATACGGTGCCGTCAACGGGGATGTCCCTTGTCCTCGTGAAGCTGCACACGACCTCTTCTATGCGGACGCTTCCCGACCCGCCCCACCAGTAGCCGAAGAGCACCTCTCCGTCAGCGGTGATGTAGTCGCGGATATCGTCGGGGATATCCCATTTTATCTCGCCGTACGAGCCCTGCGTGGGAGCGGTGAAGTCGCCCGTCTGGTACCAGTTGTCGCTCGTTTTTGCGGGGCAGTCGTCGGATACGGAGATACCGCAGCCGCCCTTGAATTCGCCGATGTTATACCTGTCCCCCGAGTATATTACAAAGGTGAATGAGTTTATCCTGTCGCCCTCCTCTATGTAGTCGGAGAGCGGGAGCTTGAGCGTATTGCTCCCGTGGTCGCGGAGGATGGTCTGACTGACGGTCTGCTGAGTAGCGCACTCGGCAGTGAGAGTCTCGATGGGCGAGACGTGCTCGGTCTCGGCTTCCGTCACGGGTTCGCTGCTTTCGGGTTTCGAGCTGTGGGTGCTTTCCTGCGGTTCGCTGTCGGCTTCCGTTGTCTGCCCTGACGTGGAGTCTCCGCCGTCCGAGCTCTTGCCGCACGCAGAAAGCATTCCTGCAAGCACAAGGCATACCGTTGGTACACCTATCAAAATTGCTTTTTTACTGTTTTTCATAATGTTTTACCTCTAATCGCATACTTTTTTGTAAGTATATGCTGATTATATCACATCTGAAGAAAAAATGCAACAGTTGCGGAAAATTTTATGCCAAACCTCAGCTCTGCGCGGCGGGAAGCATCATATATAAAATATATCCCCGATTTTTCGGGAAGACTTGACAACCGCGGAAAGATGTGGTATTATAATGCCGTTGTATTGTATCCTCTTCGGAGGAATAATAACAAGGAGGAAAATTTAATATGAAGACAAAGTTCAACACACGGTCAATGGTACTGTTGGGACTGCTGATGGCGATCGTACTGCTTTTCTCGCTGACGCCGATCGGAACTATCCCCATAGGACCGCTGTCCATCACCCTGAACATCATCCCCATTGCCATTGCAGGCATTGCGCTCGGACCCGTAGGCGGTCTCATCGTAGGCACGTTCTTCGGAATCTTCAGCTTCCTGCAGTGCTTCGGCATCGGACCGCTCAGCTCTATGGGTGCTACCCTTGTCGAGCTCAACCCTGTTTTCGCTTTCATTCAGCGTGTTATCCCGAGAGCGATTGACGGTCTGCTCGTGGGCTTCATCTATCAGGGAATGACCAAGCTCAAGGCTAAGCGTGCATACTACGCCGTAGCGGGACTGGTAACGTCATTCTTCGGTATCGCGCTGTTCCTGTCGATAATGCAGTTCGCATTTTCGCACTCGGTTGTCGGCGAGGACGGCAAGAAGGTATGGGTGCGCGATAAGGTAATGGACGACCTGATGTCATCCGGCGGACTTATCTGGTATATATGCATAACTGTAGCGCTGCTGCTGTTCTGTATCGGCTACCTGCTCGTAAGTGGACGCAAGCTCACACGTATGCAGGTGTCGAGCGCTGTAACGGGCTTCTGTGCAGCTATCCTGAACACTATCTTCTTTATGTCGGCACTGGTGCTGCTCTTCGGCAGGACTGATTACGTGAAGAACCTCATTGACTCCAAGGGCAACGGCAATGTTCTGCTCTTCGTGGTCGTATTCGTAGGTATCAATGCTCTGTTTGAGATGGTGGTATCCACTGTCGTGACGACTGCTGTAGGCTCGGCACTCCACAAGGCAAAGCTTGTGGAAGGACCCGAGGAGGAGATCGACGTCAAGGCTGCCGAGAAGGCGGTAAAGAAGGCGGAGAAGGAGCTCTCCGAGGCAAAGAAGGCTGTAAAGTCGAACGCCAAGGCTGAGAAGGCGGCAGAAAAGGCTGCGGAGCTCGCAGAGGAAGCCGCTGACGAGATAACTAACACTGAAAAATAAAACGATACAACAAGCCTCTCCGATAGGAGAGGCTTTTCTTGTTGCGGTGTACCTGATGACCCCTGTAGGGGCGCACAGTGTGCGCCCGTGTACGAATAGTGTTATGTTGCGGGCGAACGATGTTCGCCCCTACAATCTGAGCTCTTAACTATTGCTATTTTCGCAGAATTGTGGTATAATATTATAATGTGTGTTTTGCGGGACGTCGAGGACGCCGTCCCCTACATGAAAGGAAGATGAAGATGAAGCTCCTCGCAATAGACGGCAACAGCATACTCAACCGCGCATTCTACGGCATAAAGCTGCTCTCGAACAAGAAGGGCGTGTTCACGAACGCCATTTTCGGCTTTATGAACATATATATGAAGAATTTCGACGACGTCCGCCCCGATGCGGTCGCGGTCGCATTCGACCTCAAAGCGCCGACCTTCCGCCACAAGGCTGTGGACTACTACAAGGCGAACCGCAAGGGTATGCCCGACGAGCTCGCCCAGCAGCTCCCGCTGATAAAGGAGCTCCTCGGTCTGCTCGGTATCACGGTCATCGAGTGCGAGGGCTACGAGGCGGACGACGTTCTCGGCACGCTCTCGAAGCTCTGCTCGGACAGCGGCAGCGAGTGCTTCGTTCTCACAGGCGACAGGGACAGTCTCCAGCTCATCGACGACAAGGTCACGGTGCTGCTCGCAACGAACAAGGAGACCATTCACTACACGTCCGACCGCTTCCGCGAGGATTACGGCTTCGAGCCGATACGCCTCATCGACCTCAAAGCCCTTATGGGCGACAGCTCCGACAACATCAAGGGTGTCGCGGGTATCGGCGAGAAGACGGCAAAGTCGCTGATACAAGAGTTCGGCACGCTCGAGGGCGTGTACGCGGGCTACGAGGCTTCGGGACTCACCAACGGCGTGAAGGCGAAGCTCGCGGCGGGCGAGGAGTCCGCGAAGGAGAGCAAGTGGCTCGCGACTATAGTCCGCGACGCTCCGATAGATAACGACCTCGACAGCTACAAGCTCGGCGAGCCCGATAATGCGGGCGTGAGCCGCCTGCTGACAGAGCTTGAGATGTACAAGCTGCTCGACAAGCTCGGCATAGCGGCTTCCGCGGGCGAGGCTGTCCCCGCGAAGAAGCAGGACGAGTACACGCCGATAGAGGTCACGGAGCAGGAGCTCACAGCCGCCGATATTGCCAGCTTCAAGGATGTCAGCTACCTTTTTGACGGCGAGAAGCTGTCCGTGCTCGACGGCACTACAGTCTATACGACCTCGTCAGAGGAGCTGATAAGCGCGTTTTTTGCCTCGGACTGCGATAAGATGACCTTCGACGCCAAGCCGCACTACCGCTGGGCGATGGCTCACGGCGGCGGGCTCCGCAATCTGCGGAGCGACGTGCCGATATGCGGCTATCTGCTGAACACCTCCGCCACCGACTACGCCGCGGACAAGCTCTGCGCGGAGTACGGCGTGCATTACTGCACCGAGAACGGCGAATTTGCCGACCTCGTTTCCCTGCGCGGACTGGTAAGCAGGCTCCGCGCCGAGATCGACAGCGAGGGCATGACAGACCTGCTCGAAAACATCGAAATGCCGCTCATTGAGGTGCTCGCCTCGATGGAGCACTGCGGCGTCAACATCGACAGGCAGGGCGTCCGCGACTTCGGCACAATGCTCTCCGAGCAGATAGAGGAAACGCAGAAGATGATTTACGACGACGCGGGACACGAGTTCAACATCTCCTCGCCGAAGCAGCTCGGGACGGTGCTGTTCGAGGAGCTGGGTCTGCCCGCGAAGAAAAAGACGAAGAGCGGATACTCCACGAATGCGGACGTGCTCGAGGAGCTCCGCAATTACTCGCCGATAGTGGACAACGTGCTGAAATACCGCCAGTACACGAAGCTCAACTCCACCTACGTAGAGGGCTTGCTCGACAAGGTCGCGGAGGACGGGCGCATACACACCTGCTTCCGCCAGACCGAGACGAGGACGGGACGTATCTCGTCCACCGAGCCGAACGTGCAGAACATACCCGTCCGCACGGAGCTCGGCTCGCAGATGAGGAAATTCTTCACAGCCTCCGCGGGACGCACCCTCGTGGACGCCGACTACAGCCAGATAGAGCTCCGCGTTATGGCTCACCTCTGCGGCGACGAGAATATGATAGCCGCGTTCAATTCGGGCGAGGACATACACACCTCGACAGCCGCGCAGGTGTTCGATATGCCGTCGATAATGGTGACTCCCGAAATGAGAAGCGCCGCTAAAGCTGTAAACTTCGGCATAATCTACGGTATCGGAGCATTCTCGCTCTCGAAGGACATCGGCACCT
>CAMHBN010000057.1 GCA_946183385.1 uncultured Ruminococcus sp. | reverse complement strand
CTTTCGGGAGTCCTTGTTTTAGGCGCAATGACTGCCAATGCACCCGCGTTCCAACGCATCACAGGCATGGATAGGGTTACGGTCACGGCGGAGGCGGCGTCTACCCTCAGACGCCCCTGCGACCCCGAACACCCGATGCTCATCGTTCACATCGACACGTGGAATGTCGCCGATCCCGCTAAGGTCATTCAGTCCATTCCCGAGGACATTCGTCCATACTGCGTATTCAACATTTCGCTCTCGATCTATTGGAATAACCACCAGTGGGGACTTGTTCAGAACGGTTACGAGTGTGCGAAGTCGTGGCTGAAAACCTGTTCCGATGAGGGCGTATGGTGCATGATACAGCCTGCCAGCGGCGGACAGTGCCATTTCCCCGACTATGACAACAGCTACAACATTGTAAACTCGCCGAATAAGGGACTGTACGTCCAGCACGCGGACGAGGACTATGAGAACACTATCTACGCCGAGTTCTTCCGCGACTATCCGGGATTCATCGGATTCAACTATTCCGAGCAGTTCTGGGGCTTTGACTCAGCCGACCATCCCTGCACATTCCAGCAGAGGTATCAGCATTTCGCCCATCTGCTCAAGCTCTGCAACAAGTACGGCGGTTACCTTAACATCAACTGGTGCGCGAATCAGTGGTCTGCGCCGCTGAATCCTATCGCAATGCTGAAAACCAATACACAGTGGCGCGAGGCTTGCGAGAAGTACGGTCAGAACCTTCAGCTTGAAGAGAAGTATACTCAGGGAAGCTTCATCGAGGACGTCGAGAGCGAAGTGCTTGGCTTCTATCTTGCAGGTTACTGCGGAAGCTGGGGCGTCCGCTACGACGAGACAGGCTGGACAGACTGCGACGACAACGGCAAGGTGCAGTTCTCGAAGAACTACTACCGCCAGATAACAGGTATGCCGATACACATGGAGCGCATGGTGCTTAATGGCGCGACTGTCATCGACGGTCCCGAGCTCGTATGGCAGGACGACTTCCGCGAGACAGGCTACAACGACAGCGAGGGCTACCGCTGCCGCGGTTGGGAGACGAAGGACATCTACTACGATTCCACGCTCGCATTCTTCCGCAAGGTCATCGACGGAACTGTCCGTATTCCTTCACGTCAGGAGGTCATAGACCGTACGCAGTTCGTTGTTATTCAGGACGTGAACTCCGGCGATGACCATAAGAAGTACAGCACCTACGAGACGCTTTTTGAGGGACTGTACCGTATGCCCGGCGACGGAAATCTCCGCAATAACAATAACCTCTACAAATCCACAGGACGCTATCCTACTATACCAACTGTCTATGCTCTCAGAGATGACGTTGCAAAATCGTTCAAGTATCAGCTCAAGCAGTCGCAGCTCGGCTCACGCTGGAGCAGCATTTCAGCAAAGCAGGACGAGTTCAACAAGGTCTTTCCTGCATTGTATTCAGGCAATTGTTACGTCGCGAATTACAACAATTCGTGGGTAACATATAACCCCAACAAGACAGGCAAGAACTGCGGCGGCGTGTTCGACCTGAAATACAACACCTGCAAGAGCATGGACGTAAACTTCAACGCTTACGGAAACGCACTCATTACGGAATATCCCGACCACATTGATATTCACACAAATAACTTCGACAACAAGGCTCAGACAACGCTGAAAACAGATACCTTCAAGGTGAACGGCTGCAAGGCTCAGCCGACGTATACGGCAAAGGACACGGGACGCAATCAGACCAAGTCCCAGATAAGCGAGAGCTATTCAAACGGCACTTATACCCTCACAGTCAAGCACAACGGTCCCGTTGACATCACGATAAAGTGCTCGGGCAACGAGACGAACAGGCTTACAAATACGCCTGCAAAGAAGGTACAGTCCATAGCTCAGCCCGCGCCCTATACGGGTACACGACAGTACGAGGGCGAGTTCTTCGACCTCAAAAACTGCGAGGGCTATGTAGGAAACGCCTGCGGAAGCGGCGTAACAGGCGTGCAGGGACAGGGCTTCCTTAAATTCGGCAAGAAAGAAAATGCTATGGCGAAGGATACTGTCCGCACAGGCAAGGCAGGCGACTTCACTCTGAAGCTGCGCTACTCTAACACCTCAGACATCAACAACGTTGACCTCTACGTCAATAACAGCAAGGTGACAACTCTCAAACTCAGCAACACCAACGGATACTCCAACTGGAAGACTGTCGAGCAGAAGATAACCCTCAAGCAGAGCGACAACCGCGTAGAATTCAAGGCTAACGGAGCTCTCTCGTCCTCGCTCTACATTGACAACTTCACAGTAGACGGCGATTTCGGAGCAGGCACAGCCCAGACCGTTGTTGTCAGCGAACCCGAGCCGCTCAGCGGAAAGCTCATTAAGGAGCTCACAGTCAATGATACCGAGAACGCCTCAGACTGGTCGATATGCGACAGTATCAGCGTTGGTGCTGATGTATACGGCGACCGCGACATCACAGTTGTTTCGGCTCCCGCTGAGCTCGCCAATGCAGAGGCTATCCGTACAGCGTGCGACTCCAAGCTCTATACGCAGGCGCTTGCGGAGTTCAAGGCGGGCGCGGATATGGCAGTATATGCCGCAGTTGACAAGCGCGTTATGGACAGGCTCGACTGGCTCAAAAACTGGACTGACACAGGTGCGGCAGTTACAACGTCGAACGATGTGGAGCTGGAGCTGTTCAGAACGACTGCTGAATCGGGCGAAAAGGTAACTCTCGGTACTAACGGCGGCGATAACGAGTCCGCGAACTACATTGTGTACGCGGTAGCTCTTTCTGACGAGAAGCCGATAACTACCACGACTACGACAACTACAACAACAACAACTACAACTACAACAACAACTACCACAGCCACAACAACCACAGAAGAAACAACCACAACTACGACCACGACAACCACTACCGCTGTTCCCGAAGAGGATATTCTCTGGGGCGATGCAAACTGTGACGGCAAGGTAACAGTAGCAGATTCGGTGGCGATACTCCAGTATGTTGCAAATGCAGACAAGTTTGCACTCACTGAGCAGGGCAAGCGCAACGCCGATGTCTACAACACAGGCGACGGTATAACCTCGCGTGACGCGCTCTCGATACAGATGTACGACGCAGACGTGATAGATTCACTTCCGGAGGTTTGACATATTGAGCTACGCTCCAAAACGAAAACAGCCGATGCCTTTTGGTATCGGCTGTTTTCGTTGATTGAACTGATTATTGTTACTTTGATATTGATTTTTTTGTGCCGTAATGGTATAATTGATGAGAGAAATTGCTTCGTTCAGGGGAGGGATAATCATGAGCGGCAGAAAAAATATCTGTTTCATCACTGCTACGCCCGAGGCGTACCACGCTCAGAGGCTTGCTGAGGGGATCTTCACCCAATGCGAGAAATACGGATACAATGTTGCTGTATTTGCGTCGATGATATCAATATCCTTTTATTTCAAGGATTATGCTAACGGTGAAAAGAATATATACGAGCTGCCCGATTTCAGCAGATTTGACGGGATAATTTTCGACAATATCAGCCTTGTTTCGGACAACGACACTACCTTTGCCGAGAAAGTATGCAGGAGAGCTACTCAAGAGGCAGTTGCTCCTGTTTTGGGAATAGGTATCCCTATAGGCGATATCCCCACTCTCTACAGCAACAATGACGAGATGTTCAGGGAGCTCTGCCGTCATGCGATAAATGTTCACGGCTGTAAAAAGCTCTGTCTGCTTACCGGAATGAAGGACAATACCGAAGCCGAATCCCGCCTCGGGATAATGCTCGACGAGATAAAGAAGTGCGGGCTTACCGTGGCAGACGAGCACATAATCTACGGCGATTTCTGGTACACGAGCGGCAAGAAGCTCGCTGACGATATTGCGGACGGCAGCATCTCCATGCCCGACGCGGTCATCGCGGCGAGCGACCACATGGCTATCGGACTCATCGAGGAGCTGAATGTAAAAGGGATAAGAGTGCCTGAGGATATTCGCGTTCTCGGCTTTGAGGCAGTTCAGGAGGGAGCCCTCGGTAAAATTACGCTGACCTCTATCGAATCCAATTTTGCCAAGGTAGGCGCAGACGCCGTTGACAGGATAAGAGCTGTCATCGAACCGTCAGAGGAGCTTTCTCCGTATATCCCGAAAACGAAGAAAATGATGTATCTCGGCAAGAGCTGCGGCTGTGATCCCGATATCGAGCGCACGCTTGAAAAGCTCAGAGCGTCGCTGTACCTTAAAACAAGGAACTACTCCTCAGCTCTTTTCATGGACGATATTGATATCGGACTGCTTATGGAAAACTACATTCCCGAGGATCTGACCGCTTCACAGACTCCCGAGGAATGTATCGAGCGTATACACAATTCGACTTTCATAATAGCGCCGTTTGAGAATTTCAGTCTTTGCCTCCGCGAGGACTGGCTCGAAAATGACAGTGCGGAAACAGGCTATCCCAAAAGAATGAAGCTTGTGCTTGCAAAGTCGAACTGCGGTGAAACCGATTTCTGCAACAGTATAAGCTCGGTATCATTTAACACATCGGAAATGCTCCCGCAGATGTTTGAGGAGCACGAAAGCCCTTATGTCTACTATTTCTCAGCGGTGCATTTCGGTGAGAAAACGCTTGGATATGCTGTTCTGCAAAGGAAGCTCAGTGATAGCCGATACTTTAATCTTGTTTATCGCAACTGGCTTAGATTCGTGAATAATGCGCTCGAAATGGCGCGTTCAAAGAACAGCTACAAAATGATGTCGTATCACGATAAGATGACGGGTCTCCTTAACCGAAGGGGAATGTATGACGAGTATCAGAAGATGTGGAGAGCAAAACGCGACGGCGACAAGGTGTTTGCCTGCGTAATAGATATGGACTCTCTGAAGCATATCAACGACACCTACGGTCATCAGGAAGGCGATATCGCCATAACCGCAATAAGTCGGGCGATAAGGGAAATAACTGCCGATAATGAGTTAAGCGTACGTGCAGGCGGAGATGAGTTTTACATAATCGGAATCGGCGAATATGATAATGACGGCTTTGAGAAGAGAAAAGCAGATTTTTATAATATTATCGAAGGCATAAACGAGGAGCTTGGAAAGCCTTATACCGTTACGGCAAGCTTGGGTTCTGCTTTTGGCGAACAGAGCGATATGGATCGCCTCGACAGTCTTATCCTTGAAGCAGACGAAGAAATGTACAGATGCAAGATGAAACGTAAGATGAACAGGGGATAGTTGTGAGGAGTTTTTTACAAAAAGAAGCCGCAGGTTTTCCTGCGGCTTTTTCATATTAGTCTGTATTTCTTCTCATATCTTAAAATCCGAGCTTGGTAGCAATATGAATTTTTCCTGCTTTAGTTTTCATTCTCGGAGAGGACACTTGAGAGAGTTTTCAACAGCTTGTTCATGTCTATCGGCTTTGCGATATGAGCCTGCATTCCCGCTTCCTTGGATTTTTCTTCATCCTCCTTGAAGGCGTTGGCGGTCATTGCAAGTATAGGGATACCTGCGTGAGCCTTGTTTTCAAGCGTTCTGATGCTTCTTGCAGCGGAATAGCCGTCCATGACAGGCATCTGGATGTCCATCAGGATAGCATCGTAGTAGCCGTCCGGTGATGCCTTGACCATATCAACGCCTATCTGTCCGTTTTCGGCAGTTTCGACCGTAAATCCCGCCTGCGTGAGTATCATTTTCGCTATCTCCATATTGACCATGTTGTCCTCGACTATGAGCAGTCGCTTTGTTGAGAAGTCCACTGTCTTTTCCTCAGTTTCCTGATTCGTCTCATTCTGCGGGAGCTCGCTTTCGTCAGCTAGACGGAATTTCAGCATCAGCACGCTCTCGGTGCCGTTTCCGGGGGAGGTATGAACATCTATCGTTCCGCCCATGAGGTCGATGATGCTCTTGGAGATAGGCAGTCCCAGTCCTGTTCCCTCTACGCCGCTCGCAGTTGAGGTGCGCTCGCGCTCAAAGGGTGTGAACATCTTGTCGGCGAATTCCTTTGACATACCGATACCGTTGTCGAGGACGCGTATCTCATAAGAGCCATAGCCTTCTTCGCTTCCGGTTTCGGATATCGAAGCGGAAACGCTTCCGCCCTCGGGAGTGAATTTGTGAGCGTTGCTTAGCAGATTCACGATCACACGTGTGAGGTTCTTCTCATCGCACCAGACATAGCGGTTTTTTATCTGTGAGAAATGCACTGCGAACTCCTGCCCCTTCTGCTTCATAAGCTCTGCAAACAGCTCTTCTATGCTCTCGAAAATGCGTGTGAGGTCGGCGGGAGCGTATTCAAGCTCGACATTTCCGCTTTCGATACGGCTCATTTCGAGGATATCGTTTATCAGCGTCAGGAGCTGCTGGTTGGAGCGCTCTATCTTGACAAGGCAGTCGTGCAGCTCGTCGGAAGCGGGCAGCTTCATCGCGAGCTCGGTGTAGCCGACGATAGCGTTCATCGGTGTGCGTATGTCGTGGGACATATTAAAGAGGAACTGGCTTCTTGCAAGGTCGCTCTCCATTGCCCTTATCTTCTCTCGCTCCGAGACCTCATGCTTTTTGCGGACGAGGTTCTGAACGTGGAGCATTACCACAAGACCGATGAAAATTACTGTCAGAAGGATTATACCTCCGTAAACAATTGCGGAGCGTATCTCGGAAACGTTCTCCTTAGCAAATATAAGCTTTGCCAGCCACATAAAGGCGGAGTAAACGATAAGCGCGAACAGCACGACGCCCGATGCAGACATACCGCTGTATTCGGTCAGACTGCCTTTTGTGACGGTTCGCCAGTAGAATACGAATCCCGCCAGACACCAGAATGAAAGCAGCAGGAAAGCCTGTCCGCCCATTGCCTCCATAGCTGTGAGCCGCGGTACGAGCTGTACAATAACGAACAGTACGGAAATTACTGTGCCGACAGCTCCCGTAACCATAGTGCGCTTGTTGCTCTCTGTGCGTGCCAGCTTGTAGGCTGCCGCCGAGGTATAGCCGAAGCCGACTATCGCACCGAATGAGGTCAGGTCAACGAACCAGTTGAGGGTATTTCTGCCGAACAGTGCGAGCAATACCGAGATAAACATAACAAATATGATACTGTTGCCTATCTTGTCCTCCGCCATGGTGGTAAGAATGCGTATAGAAGCACGGTATCCGCCTATAATGCCCGTCAGCACGGCAGCAAGCGCCGTTATGCCGATAATTACAAGTCCCGCTCTTCCCATTATCGCCTTTGCGGCATAGAATGTGGGGACTGCCTCCGCGCCCGAAAGCTCGTCGAGAGCCGCGATGTATTCGCCCCAGTTCGCATAGCCGTCGGGGACGACAGTCACTCCGACAAGTGCCATCGCAATATACGCAAAAGCGCCGATGATGATAGCTACAAAGACTATCCCCTTAGCCTTTTTTATCCCGAATTTAAAGCCCGAAGTGTCGAATGTAACGACCTCAAATCCGACAAACGCCCACGGTGCAAGAAAGGAAATGCTGAATATCCCGTAAACGGTATTGCTGTTCTGCGAGCCGAATGTGCTCAATACATCAAGGGTGGTGTGCGGTATGCAGATGATCGCAGTAACAACGATTCCGCCGATAAGCACGAGTGACAGCAGAGTGTTGATCTTATGCAATATTTTCCTTGCGAAGATGAACAGCATACCAACTCCCGCAAGCGCTGCCACGGAGAGCAGTATCTCGCCGATATATATCGTATTTCCCGAGACTGTGTAGTGAAAGCCCTTTTGCGTGAGGTCACCGAAAAGCGTTCTCATCACGACAAACAGCGCCGTGCCGTTGAGGAAGACTATCGTCAGATATGACAGGCACAAAAACCACGAGCTTAGAAAGGCGTGGTCGCGTCCGAAAGCCTCTTTGGTATAGGAATAGACACCGCCTGCTCTCGTGCTTCGGTTCATGAAAAACGCAAGATTGCTGCCTATGACGAGCATGATGGCCATACCTATCGTCATGGAGATGACAGTGCCCGCAGGTCCTGCAACGGGCAGGAACGTCGTGCCGGGCATGACAAACGTTCCCCAGCCCACCATACAGCCGAAAGCTATTGCCCACACATCAAGCACGGAGAGAAAGCGGACAGGCAGCTTGGTTATTTGTTGATCATTCATTTCAGCCGCCTCCGTTATTTTTGCTGATCGGCTTCCCAGATAAGCTCCTCAAGCGTCTGGTACAGGCGCTCTGGCTCGACAGGCTTGGAGAGATGCGCGTTCATGCCAACTTGCAATGAGCGCTGAACGTCCTCATCAAAGGCATTTGCGGTCATAGCTATTATAGGAACGATCTTGGCGTCGGGGCGGTCGAGTGCACGTATAGCCTTCGTGGCTTCAAGTCCGTCCATTTCGGGCATACGCACGTCCATGAGCACCGCATCATAATAGCCCTGCTCGCTCTGCGAGAACATATCCACAACGATACGTCCGTTCTCGGCGTGGTCAATCATCGCTTCCTTTATTTCAAGTAGCTTCTTCATTATCTCTGCATTGATGAAGACGTCCTCGGCAAGGAGTATACGTCTTCCCGCGAGGTCTGCACGCAGTTTTTCGCGGAACAGCGCCATATTGTTCTTGCGTGCGATACGCTCGAACTCGCCGATAACGTTTGAGGCGAACAGCGGCTTCGCGAGGAAGCTGTCCACGCCGATATGCAGTGCCTCGTCCATTATCTCGTCCCAGTTGAATGAAGTGAGTATTATTATCGTAGTTTCGCTGCTGTAAAGCTTTCGGATCTCTTTTGCGCACTCTATTCCGTCCATGTCAGGCATTTTCCAGTCGAGCAGGACGAGGTTGTACGGCTGCTGCTTGATGTGCTGTATCTCCAGCATATGCAGCGCGTCCTTACCGCTGAGACAGGTATCTGCCATAATTCCGGCTTCGTCAAGCACGATACGTGCGTGCTCCGCCGCGATCTCCTCGTCGTCTACCACAAGGACGCGCATATCCTTTGTGTCGATGAAGAAGTCCTCGGCATTGTCGTGCTCACTGTTTTTCAGCGTGATGACCACGGTGAACTCCGTACCCACACCCTTTTCGGACGTGACGGAGATAGTGCCGTTCATGATATCGACAATGCTCTTGGTAATAGCCATACCAAGACCCGTGCTGCCGTATTTGTTGTTGCGGCTGGAATCCTCCTGCGTGAAGGTGTCAAACACCTTGGGAATGAACGATGCGTCCATACCGATACCCGTGTCTTTGATAACGAAGCGTATCGTGGACTGATTCTCAAAGACGGCAGTGCGCTCAACTGTCAGGGTGACCTCTCCGCCGGCTTCGGTGAACTTTATCGCATTGGAGAGGATATTGATAAGCACCTGTTTGAGCTTCATATCGTCGCCGATGTAGAAATCGGAAACACCGCCTATCATTCTGCACTCATATTTCAGACCCTTGTCGCTGCACTGAGTCATTACCATAGTATTTATCTGCTCGAGCATGGAGCGGAAGGAGAACTCCTCCTTGCGCAGTATCATTCTGCCCGACTCGATACGGCTCATATCGAGGATATCATTAATGAGCCCGAGCAAGTGGCGGGCGCTGCCGCCAATCTTTTCGAGGTATTCGCGCGTTTCGGGGTCGAGGTTCTCGTTCCTGAGAGCAAGGCTGTCCAGACCGATGATAGCGTTCATCGGCGTGCGTATCTCATGGCTCATATTTGAGAGGAACGCCGTCTTCGCCTTGTTAGCTTCCTCAGCAGCGGCAAGCGCCTCGCTCAGTGCCTGATTCTTTGCCATTGCCTCA
>CAMHBN010000056.1 GCA_946183385.1 uncultured Ruminococcus sp. | reverse complement strand
GCTTCGGAATTCTCTTCAGAAACATAACTCATTGTTCTGCCTGATTCAACAGCCTTGGCAAAAGCGACGATCTCATATCTGATTCCCTCGCCGTCGAGCTGATAGAAGAAGCGCTTGTTATCCTCCTGATTTTCGTAGCGGAGCTCGAAGTAATCAGTCTTCCACCACGGTGCGGGAACATAGATGTATCCTTTCGTTCCCGATATGACAAGCTCGCCCTCGGACTTTGCGCCCGTTGCGACCTTGACAGAAGCAACTCCCGAGCCGTATACAAAATCCATCTTTGTAAAGGCGTCGATGTTCTTCTCCTTATCGCGGAACATTGTATAGAAAAGCAAGTCATCATAATCCGTTCCGAATATCTGGAACACGGGGAGCATTGCGGCAGGAGCCCAGCCGCACATATTGTTCCACTTGTTCGAGATATCCGACTCGCTGATGGATATTCCGTCACGGAGACTCGTGCACACAGCATCGACCGATACTACCCGTCCTATCCTTCCGCCCTTTGCCATAAGGATGAGCCTCTCGTAAGCGGTGGCGTAAGCAGTCTTGATAGCATCCATCAGGATAAGCCCCTTTTCCTCAGCCAATGCATACAACTCTCTGCACTGCTCCCTTGTATAGGCGACGGGCGACTCGCACAGCACGTGCTTGCCTGCCGAGAGCGCTTTCAGTACGTCCTCGTAGTGCTTTTCGGGCTGTGAGATGATGTATACCGCATCGACCGTTTCAAGCAGTTCGTCGTAATCTTTTGTGTAGTACAGATCCCTGAGCTCGGATTCGGAGGCGGGGTGTGAAGCACATACTCCAACGACCTCAACGCCGTTCACGCACTTGGCTTCATTGATGAATTTTGTACGGAAAACCGACGTACCCACCAGACCTATCCTCAGCTTTCGCTTTTCAGCCCTCACCTCGGAGCTCGATACTCCCTGCGTTCTGGGAAGATATACCACCTTGCAGAACTCATTCAGATAGTCGAAGTAGCCCTCCCAGTCGGAACCGACTGTGAATATATCAACGCCCAGACGGCGGATATCATCAATCTTCTGTCCTTCATATTCTTCTATGATTATCTCATCCGCAATCCCCGTTGCGCGGACTGATTCGACGCGCTCCATCAGTGACTGCTGAAGATTTATCTTGCCTCTTGTTTTGTCATAGTCATCGGACGTGATGCCGACGATAAGGTAATCGCCCAGTGCCTTTGCCCTCTCGAGCAGACGGATATGTCCGTAATGAAGCATATCATAAGTTCCGTAAGTTATTACCTTGACCATACCATCATCTCCATTGCTGTTTTAGCTGCTGAATACAAAAGTGTATCCGTAAACTTAGTGCTATTCTTTGTGAGTATCATTCTGAAAATAGTCTTCTGCAAGCGCTTCGACGATATGATCCGAAGCATGGTCGTGCACGTAGAAATGTTCCTTTATGATCTTTTCCCTGACGCTCTTCAGCGGATCGTCTTGTGCCAGCAGCTGATCCAGATATTTCTTTACATCCTCCCAGCTTTTGGCGACATACATTCCCGGCATTATCGTGTGGAAGAGCGGATCGAAGTCGGAGCCGTACACACAATAGATTATCGGCTTTCCTGTCAGGAAGAACATCGGGATGACGGAAGAATTATCCGATATAAGTATGTCCGAAGCAGCGAATGAATTCAAAATCTCCTTATTGCTGTCCTGAGTGATACCGCGCTCTTTCCATGCGGCAAGGACATCGTCTATCTGCTGCTGTGTCATTTTGCCCGTGCGGGTGAATTCCTGCCACATCAAAGGGTGCGGACGGACACACAGCTCTGCATCGCCCCACTCGTAATCCATCAGCGGCTGTACATACTCGACAAAGTGACTGCCTCCGATGATCGGAGCGTAAGTCCACCGCGGAGTCCACAGCACTTTTTTATATCCGCATTCCTTTGCTATTTCGAGGCACTCCTCAAACGGAGGATAACCGACATTCAGGAAATGCTGCAGCCCGCTGTCGCAGGCTTTACTGTAACGCTTGGTATTAAGTTCCGCAGCGTGCTCATTCTCCATAAACCCGAGATAGATATCGCGGAAAAACGACTGCGGATACGTAACAGGCTTGCTGAGTTCGTTCGTCGCATAAGGGATATAGCATACTCCTGCTTTTCCCACGACATAATTGCTCTGGTACTTTTCGGGCAGGTACCAGTCGTAGGGGCGCTGATAGAAAACGTAGTCGAACCTGTTGAAATCCACCTCCGCGTATTTACCGTTCTCAAGCGCATATATCAGATTGCCGTTCCTGCACTCGGCTTCAAAGAATTCCTTTTCGCTGCCGTAGCTGTCGGAAAGCCGCTCAAGATCCATGCGGTAGTTCGGGACCAGCAGCATCCATACCTCAAACCTGTCATCAGCTTCGAGCTTATGATAGACCCTCTGCTGCTTGTTCCATACCTCAGGCAACTGAATTATGAAGCAGCATCTTATCTTACCGCCGCGGCTTCGTTTTTTCTGCCATTCGGCAAGCGCCGCTGCTGCTTTGACGTCCTCGCGGTGGTTTTTGACCTTCAGGACCGTTCTTGAACTGATCCAGTAAGTTCCTTTCTTGAATAGTTTCCCCAGAGAGAAACCGTCATCGAATTTGCCCATTGTACCTTTCCCTGCACCTCCTCAAGCATATTCCCGAGCCGTTATTCGGCTTCGGCAAGATACCAGTTCATCTCGGAATGCTCGGGATACAGTTCCTTGTAATTCTGCGGAACATCAGTTATCTTTTTATAGCCGTTCTTGTCATAGAAACGATTGGCGCGGAGGTTCTGCTTTGAAACGCACCATACGACCTTTTTCAGCCCCATCTCGGTCAGTCCGTATCTGATGATCTCTCTCATACCGAAGGCGGAATAGCCTTTTCCCATCGCCGCACTTCTCATCGTTATGGCGAATTCAGCGATGCCGTTCTTTCTGTCTATCTCCTTGAGGGACACAGTTCCCATATACTCGTCAGAATCATCAACGACAGCAAGATGGAGGTTTTCCTCATCATCCTGACTGCTCTTTATAAATGCCTGACAGTTCTCCAGCTTCATGCTGTTGAAGTCACGCTTCATATATTTGCAAACGTCGGGATCGTGCATCCACTCAAGCATGAGCGGAGCGTCCTTCAATTCCAATCTGCGAAGCTTCACCGATCATTCCTCCTTCTCTTTTTTCAGGCTCATTACCTGTTTTACCAGTGCAATGATCTTATTTCTCATGATGAACATAACGATCAAACCCGCAGCAATAACGCAGTATCTGATTATCATGTAGTTGTAAAGCATAGTACCGAGTGCTGCCAGTCCCATGAACGCAAGCAGGACTATCAGCAGCTTGGGCTTGTCGTACATATCGTCCTCTGTGCAGTTTTTGCGCAGGACGTATTTCATTGCGATGTAGTTGAAGATAAAGAACAGGATATAGCTTATCATAGTGGTATATCCAGCCGCAACGAAGCCGAACATCGGGATGAATATCGCGTTCAGCACAATATTGCTGACCGCACTTGCGATAGATGCGGCAACGAGCGACTTCTTGTCCTCGAAGTAGAACTCGATATTGATCGCATACTGCGTATACAGCAGCAGCATATTACTGATACATACAGGCGGAACTACCCAGATAGCTTCGCGGTAATCCTTTCCTGCCATGACAAGGATTATCTCGGGTGCCACCCAGATAACTCCCATCAGCAGAACGAACATGATAAGTGCGATGATGAGCGAGATCTGCTTGTTCTGCTTTGTATCGTTCTTGCTTATGCGGATATACAGCCACGGCACGTAGGAGTTGTTTATCGCGTTGAGCACAAACACCAGCATCATTGACAAGGTGTATGCAACGCTGTAGATACCTGCGCTTGCCGTATCTATATAATGCTTTATCATAAGGCGGTCGCTCTGGTTGAAGATGACCTGAGACAGATAGTAGATGATGAGCGGCAGATTGAATCTCAGCGCATACTTTATCATATCCGTCTCAAAGAGCTTGCGGCTCTTCAGATAATTGGCAATGAAAAAATATCCGCCGATGACGGCATACACAGCCGCATATCCGATGATCCTCGCCGTACCTCTTTCGGGCATATTGAGCACCAGCACCAGTGCAAGTGCGGGAGCGCACACAGACAGCAGCAATGTGACAGCCACGACGCTCTTATACTCAAATTCAAATCGTTTCTTTCCGCTCCAGAACGCCAGCGCCGTACTGGTAAGCAGCTCAACGACGAGCATTATCACCAGCAGCGTCGGGAGCTCCAGCCAACTGTTCCACAGCCCCATCAGAGGCAGGTATATCAGCAGGAACAGCAGTGTGAGCACCGTGCATATCGTCTGACACGAAGCGATATACTGATCGCGCTTGTGCTCGTATGTTATCATAGCCTTTGAGAACGAACCATAAGGAAGATTCAGCGTCAGGAATATCGCAAATATTCCCTGCCACGAGGAATAAACACTGAACTCTCCGTACTCATCGGTCGTGAGCAGACGCGTGAAAAGCGGAACGGTTATGAACGAAAGGCTCTTCTGCAGTATGTTGCATACCGTATACGCGACCGACGCCTTTGCGGCAACAGGAGCGTTCTTATAGCTTTTTAATTTTTCAATTATCATAACGGGGCAAACCAGACTCCTTCTCAGAAAGCGTTGATCGCATCAATGACGTAGTCTACCATCTCGTCAGTGATGCCGTAGAACATCGGCAGACTGAGCTCGGTCCTGCTGATAGTCTCAGCTATCGGGAGCTCGCCCTCCTTGATATTCAGGTCTTCGTAGCAGAGCTGGAGATGCATGGGTATCGGATAGTGCTTGTTTGTATGGATACCCTTTTCCTCGAGGTATGCAGCCAGTTCGTCGCGTCTCTCGGTGCGGACTGCGAATATGTGCCATACAGGCACTACATTGTCGGGAATGAAGGGAAGGGTGATGTCGGGATTTGTTATGCCCTTCAGGTAAATATCAGCTATCCTTCTTCTTTCGGCATTCATCCTGTCAAGGTGCGGGAGCTTTGCCGCGAGGAAAGCAGCCTGCATCTCGTCCAGTCTGGAATTATTTCCCTGATAGATGTGGTGGTACTTGTAGTCGGAGCCGTAGTTGCCGAGAGCACGTATCTTATCAGCCAGCTCCTTGTTATTGGTAACAGCGGCGCCAGCATCACCGAGAGCACCGAGGTTCTTGCCGGGATAAAAACTGAATCCCGCAGCGTCACCGAAGCTGCCGATCCTTCTGCCCTTGTACTCGGCGCCGTGAGCCTGTGCGCAGTCCTCAACAATGAAGAGCCCGTGCTTTTTCGCGATCTCCGTTATCGGGTCCATATCGCAGGGCATTCCGTAAAGATGTACGGGCATTATAGCGCGGGTGCGCGAAGTGATCTTTTCTTCGATCTTTGCAGGATCTATATCGTATGTGCGGATATCGGGCTCTACGAAAACGGGAGTTGCGCCCGTGTATGTTACCGCAAGCGCTGTAGCGATGTAGGTATTCGACGGTACGATGACCTCATCCCCCGCCTTGATGCCGAGCGCCTTCAGCGCGAGCATGAGCGCGTCGAGTCCGTTGCCGACACCGATGCAGTACTTGGAGCTGCAATACTCTGCAAAGGCAGCTTCAAACGCTGTATCCTCTTTTCCCTCAATATACCAGCTCGCGTTCAGAACGCGTGCGAATGCGTCTCTCAGCTCGTGATCGAGCTCCTTCTCCATGTATCGAAAGCTGACAAATGGTACTTCCATGTTACTGAACTCCTTTCTTAGCGCGTACAAATTTCAGAAACTCATCATAATTCCTTATGTAATCCGACTCGTCATACAATTCGGAAGCGAGCACCAGAAGAACTGCATCGCTTGAAAAATCATACATTTCTCTCCATGTATCGTTTGAAATATACAATCCCTCGTAGGGCTTGTCGAGCAGCACATCAGCGCGCTCCTCGCCGTCATCAAGCATTATCTTGCACGAGCCGTGAACGCATACCAGTATCTGTTCAAGCTTTTTATGCGCATGGAATCCTCTTCTGACGCCTGATTTTGTATCATAGATATAGTATACTCTCTTAACGTGGAACGGTATCTCCTTGGATTCCTCCAGAGCGATCAACTGTCCTCTGTCATCGCCGTGCGGCTGAAATCTAACTGTTACTACTTGCATCTTTTGTTCCTTTCACGATCATCTGCAATAATTTGATATCTGCATTCTCAGGTGTATGTGCGGGAGCCTTCTGATTCTTCTTTCTGGCGAGCTGGTAGTCGGGGAAGCATACTCCCTTCGCCAGCTTCTGAGCTTTTCCCTTCAGGCGCATAACCTTTGAAAAGAGAGCAGCACAATAGTCGGGGTATTTTGTGCGTGCCGCCAGAATGGCATTTGTGGCACGGAAGTCGGCAAGCAGCATATTCTTCCACTTGTCGTTCGTACCGGCAGATACGCCCGTACCGTACTCATACCATATAACATTTTCGGGATAATGGTATATTTTCACGCCGTCAAAGACCGCGAGACGCACCATATAATCCTCGGCAAACTTTACCTTGCCCTTTATCTCGCCGAGATAATGCTTCATGACGTTATGCTCCGTCATGAGAGCCGCCCCGAGAACGGTATCGTTTGCAAGGAGATAATTCACGAAGAACTTTCTTCTGCTGCAATCGCCGTCATAATACGAGAGCTGCATCGGGCTGTTCACTTCTCTCACGATCTTCAGGTCGCTGTCGGCTTCCTGATAATAGACCGCGTCTCCGAAGGATATCTTCGCGTTGTTTGCTTTCATGGCTTTGAACCAACCGCAGAGCGAATCCGGACCGTAGATGAAATCTCCCGCAGCGATGGGCTTGATATATTCTCCCTCCGCTTTTGAAACTCCGTTATAAAGCATTGTAATCTTGATAACTCCGGTTCCGCCGTTCTCCTTGGCATTGACGAGCTTGTAAGCCATGAAGCCTTTCTCCGCGAAAAAGGCGGTGATACGGTCATCCGAACGAACCGAGGAGCCGTCGTCGGCAACGATGATCTCAAATTCAAGACCGCGCTGCACAACTATTGAATCAAGCGTCCTGCGGAGTTTCTCCCAGACAGCATTATATGTCAGAACGACGACCGAAACATTGTACTTCAAAACGCTCACCTCACCTGCTGAGACTGAATTTTACCGACAAGCTTGGACAGCTGCGGCGGCAGAAGCCTCTGCCACTGATACTCCCTGCCCTCATACTCAAATACGCTTATCTTGCTGCGTATAAGGCTGAAGAATACCAGCTCCAACATATAGACATACTCCCACTGGATATTATAACCGAAGCCTTCAATGATGATCGGTATCATGATAGCTGCATATCTGCGATCCACCCTGAATCCTGCGATCAGTATATAAGCCAGGAAGGAATAATACATCGTAAATCCGAATAATCCTCTTGAAATGAGGATGTTGACCACATCACACTCAACAGCCCAGTTTGCATGGTCGGCATACAGACCGTACATTTCCGAGATCGGGTATCCCGAGCAGCCGTATCCGTATCCGAATATTATCTGCATCCAGCTGCTGTTTTTGATTATCTTGAAGTAGTCCGAATAATAACCGAGATGCGTGCTTGTACTTGCGTCGCTGCTTCCCTCTGTCAGTCTTGAGACGGTATACATGATACTGTCAGTCAGCGAATCCAGCAGACCCATTGCATAAGCCGCGCCCAGCGCTATCAGTATCACCGCAGCGGTCAGCACCAGCTTTTTTGAATCAAGGAACTGCTTGGTGCGAACATAATCAAACAGGCTGAATGACACGAGGATACACGCGCAGCATATAACGCCTACCAGCGCAGTCGAGCTGCCGCATATCGCCGCGTCCGCAATGATAAGGAGCCTGATCGCGGGATTCTTGTACATTACGAAAGCAAATACGAAAAGTGGCGCAATAACTGCCGAATGCCATGTGAATCCCGACGGATAATAGACCCAGTTGCGTATGAACGAAGCATTCTCCATAAAATGGAAGAGCCTGTGGAAGAACAGGTCGTTCAGGTCGATACCGGCGGCATGATAAGCCAGATACTGCATAGGCACCCATATCAGCTGAGCCAAAACAGTTATCTTGAATCCCTTCAGGAAGCACTTCATGACCTTGTCATTGCGCTCTGATTCGTTGTTTACGAAGCAGAATGACAGATACAGCGGTATTTCATACGCTGTCATGAAAGCCGCGGCTTTTTTATACGAAAACGGCATATCCGAGATGAATGCCGAAGCAAGTGCACCAATCAGGCTGATAATGATAAGGTTCGGCAGAGCCGCAGAGCAAAGATACACCTTTTTTCTGTACGCGACCATCCAGAAGACAAGTATTATCTGTAAAAACAGAAACAGCGTCCTTCCCGAAAACTGTATAACTACCAGAGACGAAAACGCCATCATGGCAACGACAAGGAAGTACGTTATCTTTTTGGGTGTTATACTCATGTCTCAGCCTCATCTTTGGGAAGAGCATCACCAAAATCCACCTTGATTATGGAGTGCATATTTCCACGCTCTGATTCAGGCGGTAACTTCATATAATCTCCGTAGGTAGTAGTCAGATAGAGATCATATTCGGCAGGCACCTTGAACATCACATTTTCAAACGGCATCTCGATAAGCTTTCCCAGGCATTCCTTGGGAAGCTGCCAATCGAGGTAATTGCCTCCTGCCTGCTGATACAGCTTTTTGCAGGGCTTACCGTTGTGGATCCTTGCGATCCTCTCGTATTTCCCGATAAGCTCTTTCTTTGAAAAGAACTTGGAAAGAACGATGAACGGAACATTGCGGAGCCATATTTTAACATTGAACTGATTATGCGATCTCCACGTGCTCAGATTGCACTTTGCTCTGACAAGACCGCGGTAAAACATCAGTTTCTTTCTGTATTTGTCAAACTGTTTGTCGTCGGGACACACGCTGTCGTAGGGGAATACATCTACAAAGAAGCCGCACTTTTCCTTTTTTCCTACTGCTTCCTCAAGGTAGATCGTGTTCCTGCGCATGACCTTCGCGAACGGATGCGGATACTCGGGCACTATCCTCCATTCTACCAGCTCAAAGTCCTTACCGAGAGCCTTCGGAGCGATCTTCAGGAAGCGCTCATAATCCTTGCGGAGCATTGCCACGTCCATATCATCGTCCCACGGGATAAAGCCCTTATGTCTTACCGCACCGAGCAGCGTACCCGAATCCAGAAAATATTTTATATCATTTTCGTCGCACACGCGCTTGATCTCTTTTGCGATCTCAAGCTGGACAAGCTGAGCTTTTCTCAATATCTCCTGTTCCATTTCAACCTCTTTCAGTGCCGCTAAGACGGCAGATCAACTGCCATTTAAGGCGTACAAGTATAATATCGGTGTTTTTGATACAATGAACTATCTTCCCCGCCGGCGACATTTCATGCAGAGGCGTGGTGAGATTTCTTGCCCGAACGAAAGGATCAATGATATCGTTCGGGACGTAGCTTATCTTCTTCAGGTGCTTTGCGAAATCCTTGCTCGATTCCTCCATCTTTGATTCGGAGGCAGAGAGATTAGCACCTGTGTAGTGATGTGTGTAAAGGCACTTTCTGTTCACTCCGAACCTTACGTTATGATAGAACATAAGCATCCACAGGAACAGGTCATCTGAGCCGTTTTTCTGCATTATATACCGGCACCATTCCTTCGGTATCGCCGACTTCCTTATCAGGCACTGTCCGGGCGAAACTATCTGATTGTGCGAATAGATGTACGGCTCGGGGTCGAGCACCTTCCTGAAATCGCCTTTTT
>CAMHBN010000055.1 GCA_946183385.1 uncultured Ruminococcus sp. | reverse complement strand
TGCGATAGTCGGCGGTATCATCGGCATTGCGGCGGGACTTCCGATCGCGGCTATGCTGGTGAATATGTTCGGTCCCGACGCCATTCTACCCGAGCGTTACGTCATGGTGCTTATCGGCATAGCGTCCGTAGCTGTTATGATATTCGTGATGATAGCGTTCTCGCTCTTCGTAATGCGCAGGATAAAGAAGATATCCATTATCGACGCGATCCACGGCGAGAACCGCGGCGAGCGCTTCAGGAAGAGTTTCCCGCTGTTCCTGCACAGGAGGAAGAAGATGTCCGTGCCGCTGTTCCTTGCGCTGACGGATATCCTCGGGCGATTCAAGCGCTACATCTTCCTCATCATAGCCTATTCGCTCGGAGCGGCGATACTCCTGCTGGTGTTCAACGTCAGAAACAGCATCGTAAACCCGCACTATGCGCGCTTCTGGGGCTATCACGACTACGATTTCAAAATAAGATACTCCGATGATGAATACGACAGTATTCACAGAGAAATGCAGAAAACAGGCAAGAACTTCTATGAGGTCGCGAATGACAGGTTTGCCGCGGCAGGCATACCTGCCCATTACGACTTTATGTACGAGGGAAGCGGATACATCGACCTCGATGACGGCACGAGCCGTTATATCAGTATACAATGGAAGGAAGGCGAGCCTGAGAATTTCATCTACCGCAAGGGCGGCACAGCTCCGAAGCTCGAAAACGAAGCCGCGATCAGCGCATATACCGCGAAAAAGATAGGCGTGAAAACGGGCGACGTGATAAAGATGAGGATAAACGAGAACAACGCCGACCATACGGGGCGTGTGCTGGTCGAGAGGGAGATAGTGATAACGGCGCTGATAGACTATATGGAGAATAATTCACCTGTAATGATAATGGGTGACGAGTTCGGCGGCGCTTACAAATACAGTGAGAACTACACAGGCTGTACTATCGACACTCCCGAGAGCGAAAAGCCTGCCGTGATAAAGCAGATGAAGGAATCCATCGACGGCAGGGTGTACGGCGGATATGAAGCCATACGCCGCGATATCGGCAACTTCGACAGGCTGTTCCTGCTTCTCGAATACGGCGTGGGCGGAGCCGTGCTGCTGGTGCTCATGCTGATAACCTACCTGTATATGAGCATATTCGTCGCCGAGGAGGTGCCCGAGACGGCTCTGCTGAAGAGCATGGGCTTCCGCGATATCACTATAAAGGCGGAGTATATGATAAGGATAGCACTGCTCCTGCTGATATCGCTGATACTCGGTGAGGGATATATATGGACGCTCGGCAATATACTGTTCGAGACCTTTATGAGGCAGTACGAGGTCACGGGAATGGGCTTCGAGTTTGAATTCCCCGTGAGCTTCATAGTGATACCGCTCATTATGCTTGTCTGCCTGCTGCTGACGGCGGTATTAACGCTGAGAGGCGTAAAACACATCGGTATATGGAAGATATCCGAGGAATAAACGGAGGAACATAAATGAATACAGTCTTATCGGTCAAGGACCTTTGCAAAACATACATCGTAAGAAAAAACAGCAACAACGTTCTGAGGAATATCAGCTTCGAGCTCGGCGAGGGCGAATTCGTCACCGTAATGGGACCGAGCGGAAGCGGCAAATCCACACTGCTCTACACGGTCAGCGGCATGGACGCTATGACCTCGGGTACTGTCGATTTCAGCGGCAGGGACCTCGGCTCGCTCAGCAGGAAGGAGCTCTCGAAGCTACGTCTCACGGAGATGGGATTCATCTTCCAGCAGATGTACATGATGAAGAAGCTCTGCATATTCGACAACATCGTACTCCCCGCGTACCAGTCGGGAATGGCGCACGGCGAGGCTAACAAGCGTGCGGAGGCTCTCATGCGCAGGCTCGACATCATCGAGACAGCCGAGCACGAGGTCAACGAGGTATCGGGCGGACAGCTCCAGCGTGCTTGCCTGTGCAGGGCGCTCATAAACCAGCCGAAGGTCATCTTCGCCGACGAGCCCACGGGAGCTCTCAACTCGAAGGCTGCTGCGGACGTTATGCGCGAGCTGACCAATGCCAACCGCGACGGCACGACCATAATGATGGTGACGCACAGCGTGAAGGTCGCGGCTATGAGCGACAAGGTGCTCTACCTGATGGACGGCGATATACAGGGCGAGATAGAGCTCGGCAAGCTCACGGACGAGGAAGCTCTGACCGAGCGTGAGCGCCGTCTCAGCGGCTGGCTCATGGAGCGCGGCTGGTAAGGAGCAGACTATGAACAGAAAAAAGACTTTACTGATACTTGCGGCGGCGCTGGCACTGACATCTGCCGTGAGCAGCTGCGGGAGAAAGGGCTATGAGGACTTCGTTATCCCTGAACAGGGAGCGAGCACGCTCACTCCCGTTGACAGCATATTCCGCGACAACAGCGGCGACGATCTCACGCCCGTCAGGGAGAAGACGAACACGACTGTCCGCAGCTCCGACGGGCTGTGCGTGATAGAGTGCAAGGACAGCTACTACGATGTGACGCTCGACTATGAGAAGGGCAGCCCCTACGCTGTCGGAGCCGCTTATGCGGAGGCGATAAGGCTTGCGTACCCCGACTATGAAGCCTTCTGCGAGGGCTACATCTTCGAGAATATCAAAGCCGCCTTCAATGACCTCAACGGCGACTATACGAGCATAGAGAACAGGGCTGAGAAGTTCCGCTCGGCGCTTGAAAAGGACTACAGAGACGAGCTTGAGGGATTCGCTGAAAAGATAAGCGGTGACAGCTCGGGCATACGCGAGGACGGCATACTCTCCAAGGAAGAGGCTGCGCTCGCACAGCTTGTCCCCGATGTACTGCGCGGGACTGCGTGCAGCGCCATTTCCGCCGACGGAAACGTCACATCCACAGGTGAGCGTCTGACCTGTCGCGTGCTCGAATGGCAGCTCGGAAGCGAAAACCAGCTTTGCGATATGCACGCACTCCTGCACATAAAAAACGGTGAAAAGAGCTTTCTTTCGCTGTCCTATCTCGGCTCGCTGACCATTCTGACCGCCGTGAACGACAACGGCGTCATGCTCGGAGAGCTTGACGTGGGCAGCCATAATATGGTAGAATATAGCTGTGATAACAAGGTGAGCTACACCTACGGTATGAGGTACGCGCTCGAAAACTGTACAACAGCCCGCGAAGCCGCAGAGTACCTCGTCAGCAATGCACCGAGCTATCCCTACTGCGTGAACGTGCTCGCCACGGACAAAAACGATGCCTTTGTGGCGGAGCTATCGGTCACGGGAGTGGATGGGGCACCGCTGATACGCGACGGCTCCACGCCGCTCACGGACGGGCTTAAATGGGACAGTCCCGACTATATCTGTGCGGTGAATTCGTTCGCAGCTGACGGCAATGCCGACGGCATAACCGAGAATACGGGCAACCTCATCAGGTGGAACAGGTACAATGACCTTTTCTGCGGCGAGAGCGCTCTTTCTCCCGCGAGAATGAGGCAGCTGCTCACGTGCGAGAAAACTGACAACAACCTCACACGCATACGCAGCGGCGGACTTGTGCATCTGGCGGTCGCGGACTACTCGACGTGTACGCTCTGCGCTGTCCTCACGGGAAAGGACGGCGTTGACGACTCGCCCGTTTTCATCGACCTCGGCAGCTGGAAACAGGGCTGAGCATACTACTATATCCGGAGAAATATATGACCGACATTCTTATCATAGAGGACGACTCCGAGCTGGGTCGGCTCGTAAGCGATTTTATGGAAAAAGAGGGCTTCTCGGTGCAGCTTTGCAGCTCTGCCGAGGAAGCCCTTGTGCTGCTTAAAGGCGAGGCTTTCCGTCTTGTACTGCTCGACGTGATGCTGCCTGCGATGGACGGCTACGAGATATGCTCGGAGATACGCAAAAAGCAGGATATACCCGTTCTGATGATGAGCGCCCAGACCGACGAGGACAGCAAGCTTCTCGGGTATGATACGGGCGCGGACGACTACATCGACAAGCCGTTCTCGGTGAAGGTGCTGACGGCAAAGGTACGCGCACTCATGAAGCGCAAGGCTCCGAGCGAGGCGGGCAGGGTAGTGAGCAGCTGCGGCATAACGCTGGATACGGCTTCACGGCGCGTAACTCTCGGCGGACGGGAGCTGCGCCTCAACGCCAAGGAGTTCGAGCTCCTGCAATACCTGATGGAGCACGAGGGCGAGGCTGTCGGCAAGGAGGAGCTCTTCAACGCCGTGTGGGGAGCGGACTGCTTCACCGAGCCCGGCACCGTGAGCGTGCATATCCGCTGGCTGCGCGAGAAGATAGAGCAGGACCCGAACTCGCCGAAGCTGATACAGACGGTGTGGAAGGTCGGCTACAGATTCGGTGACGTAACATGAAAAAGATGATACGCATGGTCATCGTCGCTGCGGTGCTGTTTGCAGCGGTGATGGTCGGCTTCAATGCCGCTTTTGACAGGATGTATGAGCGGCAGCTCGGCGACAGGAACGTCGTCGTGAACAGGATAAACAGCAGTATTGGTTCAGCTTATGCGGAGGGCGGCTCTCCCGAGGATTTCATCGCGGACAGCTTTGCGCAGTGGAGCGCCGATTTCGGAGAAAGAGCACCCGAGTCGGTCAGATTCATATCTCTTTCAGACAGCGGTTCTGATTTCTATGCCGACACAGGCGAGAGGTGCGCGGTGTGCGGGCTCTACGGCGAGGACGGCACTCTTGCGGGACTTGTGGAATACCGTTTCGCGGATACCTCGTTCGATAAGGTAAGGCTCTGCGTGAATATCGTGATGTGTGCGGGATTCGCCTTGGTTGCGCTGTTTATCGCAGGCACGTACATCAAAATAATCATGCCGTTCAGACGGCTGTCGGAGTACCCCGAAAAGCTCGCGCGTCTGCGTGACATACAGAAGCTCCCCGAGAGTAAAAGCCGCTTCTTCGGCAAATATGTGTGGGGAATGAATATGCTCACGGACGTCCTCGCCGCGAACAGCAGGCGGATACACGCGCTTGAGGGCGAGCACCAGCGCCTCGTTACATCTATCGCGCACGGCGTAAAGACTCCCGTGGCGAATATACGGCTCTACACAGACGCAGTGCGGACGGGGCTCTACACCGAAGCGGGCGCGACCGCCGAAATTGCCGACAAGATAGACAAAAACGCCGAAAAGATTCAGTCGCTCGCGGAGGAGCTGATGTCTGCCGCGGACGCCTCGCTCGACGGTTACGACATAGAGATAAACTCGTTCTGCCTGAGCGAGCTTGCGGAGCTCGTCCGCAGCGAATACACGGACAGGATGAAGCTCCTGCACATACCGTTCACGGTGGAGTGCAAGGGGGCACCTGTGCTCGAGAGCGACAAATATGCGCTGTACCGCGCGGTAAATCAGCTGCTGGAGAATGCGCTGAAATACGGCGACGGAACGGGCATAACCGTGCAGATGATGAAGCAGGACGAGGGCTTCTCGATATCGGTGCGCAGCAGGGGAGAGCTTCTCCCCGAGAACGAGCTGCCCTACGTATTCAGGAGCTACTGGCGCGGCTCGAATGCCGCTGACAAGAGCGGAAGCGGAATTGGTCTGTACGTCGTCCACGAGACTGCAAAAGCTCTTGGCGGGAGCGTTCATGCGCGGCGTATCGGGGAGACCTCCGAGATGGAATTCGTTATTTTCCTTGAAGCTCAGCCGCTGGGATAAAACGTGATAAAGGTCGCTGTGCCGCCGTGGTGCAGCGACCTTTTTTGTGTGGTGCAAGGAATAATGAATTGACAAACTTACAAAAAATGGTATAATTGAGATGTATGAAACAAAAAGGAGGAATGTTCATGCCGCCACCGAACGGAAGACTCGGTCCGGGATACCTGACCGACGAGGAAAAAAAGAACAAACCCAAAGTAACGAAGGCGCTGATAAAGCGCATATTCTCATATCTGAAGCCGTACAGACTACAGCTCGTATTCGTGCTCGCCGCGATACTGTGCTCCGCCGTGCTGACTCTGCTTCCCTCCGTACTGACGGGCAGGATAATTGACGACGGACTCATCGCAAAGAACATGAAAGCGCTGGTATTCTACATACTGCTCTCATTCGGAGTAACGCTCGTCGCGAACCTCATCGGCATACTCGAGAGCTACCTCAACACGTGGATAGCCCAGCACATCACCTTCGATATGCGCAATTCGATGTACTCGCACCTGCAGAAGATGTCGATGCGCTTCTTCACGACGAACAATCAGGGCGACATCATCACCCGCATGACGAGCGATATTTCGGGCGTACAGCAGATAATCACGAGCACGCTGACGAGCATAATCTCGAACGCGGTCACGCTGACGGTAGCGCTGGTGCTGATGTTCAGCGAGAACTGGAAGCTCGCGCTCGTGGGCATAGCGGTAGTGCCGCTGTTCGTCATCCCGACGAGGAGCGCGGGCAAGCGCCGCTGGTCGATAACGAAGGACTCGCAGGCGTGCAGCGACGAGATAAACGGCATACTCAACGAGACTCTCTCCGTCAGCGGACAGCTCCTTGTGAAGCAGTTCGGCATGGAGGAGCGAGAGTACGACCACTACGAGACGGTCAACCGCAAGATGATAGGTCTGAACATCAAGGAGAGCATGGCGGGCAGATGGTTCCGCATGGCGCTCGGAACGTTCACGAACATCGGACCTATGCTGATATATCTCGTCGGAGGCATCATCATGATGCGCTTCGACAAGTCGATAACGGTCGGACAGATAAGCGTTCTCGTGGCACTGCTCGGCAAGATGTATATGCCCGTGAATCAGCTCCTTAACATACAGGTGGACTGGATACGCTCGATGGCGATGTTCACGCGAATCTTCGAGTATTACGACATGAAGCCGGAGATAGAGAATGCTCCCGACGCGGTACGTCCGAGCTCAGCCGAGGGCGAGGTGGAGTTCCGCAACGTGCGCTTTTACTACGACCCCGAGCGCGAGATACTGCACGACATCAGCTTCACACTCAGCAAAGGAAAGTGTATCGCTATCGTCGGACCTTCGGGCTCGGGCAAGAGTACGCTCATCAACCTTATCCCGCGCCTGTATGATGTCATCGACGGAAGCGTCTTATTTGACGGCACGGACGTCCGCAGGCTCGACCTCAGCTTCCTGCGCGAGAATATCGGTATCGTCAGTCAGGAGACCTACCTCTTCAACGGCACGATACGCGAGAACCTGCTCTATGCAAAGCCCGATGCCACCGAGCCCGAGCTGATAGAGGCGTGCAAGCGAGCGAACATCTACGACTTCATCGAGAAGCAGGAAACGGGACTTGACACCGTGGTCGGCAACCGCGGTCTGAAGCTCTCGGGCGGCGAGAAGCAGCGTATCTCGATAGCGCGTATACTTCTGAAAGACCCCGCGCTGATGATATTCGACGAGGCGACCTCAGCCCTCGATTCGATATCCGAGCAGAAGATACAGGACGCGATAGAGCCGCTCATAGCCACGCGAACGAGCATACTCATCGCGCACCGCCTTTCTACAATTCTTGCCGCGGACGAGATACTCGTCATCAAGGACGGCGAGATAGCGGAGCGCGGCACACATCAGGAGCTTGTCGGAGCGGGCGGAGTGTACACGCAGCTCTACGAGACGCAGTTCAGCAAGGCTACCGAGCACATACAGCCCGAATTCAGCTACTCCGAGGGCGAGAGCTGATATATTTGCGCAAAAAGCCGTTACCCGAAAGGGTAACGGCTTTGTCTTATTCTTGCGTAAATATCTTCACATCGCCCGATGATGTGTCTATATCGAGCTTGTTCGTACCCTCGCCGCAGACGTAGGTGTCGCCCTTCTTGGAGAGCGAGAACTCGGAATCGAAATCGCCCGACGAGGTGTCGATGTCGGCGGTGAAGCTTGCGTCCTTGGGCAGATAGAGCGTAATATCGCCCGATGAAGCGTCCATAGCGGTCTCGGCGGGCATTGCTCCGAGTCGGAGCTCCACATCGCCGCTTGAAGAGTCGGTAGTCACCTTGTCCGCGGAAGCTATATTGAACTTCATCTCGCCTGACGAGGTATCGGCTTTGAGCTCGCCGATCTTCTCGGCGTCAACTGTGAGAGAACCGGACGACGAGTCAGCGCTGAGCTTCTCGGTCTCGCCTGTCTGCGAGAGGATAATGTCGCCCGAAGAGGAGTCGATGTCGAAGGTATTGGCGGAACAGCCGCTGAGTGTGATATCGCCCGACGAGGTGTCAATGCTGAAATCCGCAGCGGTTATCTCCTCGAACGTAGCCTCAGCGGACGAGCCGTCATAGCTGAGCTTTTCGAGCTCTATGGTCCTGGGGAGCTTCACGTCGAGCTTCTTTTCGGCGTTGGTGAGGTTGAAGCTCTTGCCCGACTTGCAGAAGCGGATGTGCAGAGTCTTGCCGTCGAGCCAGGTGTGCACCTTCTGCGAGTCCTTGAGCTCGACGTTGCAGGTCTCTGTGACGGAAACGGTGTCCTTGTCGTGGTACGACACATTTACGAAGCCGGAGCTCCAGTCGATGTCGAGGGCAGTTACTTCGGAGCTTGTCTCGAAGTCGCCGGCGGTATAGCTGTCGCCGTGGTCGTAGATGTTCACATTTGCAACACAGCTTGTGAGGCTGAATATCATCACAGCGGTCATAATAACAGTAATAAGCTTGGCAGTAAGTTTCATTTTGAAGTCTCCTTTTTATCCTTTTTTGAAAGCTTTATGAATCCGAATATCGCGAATATCGCAGAGGTGAGGACGCCGAGTCCGAGCACGCTCCAGCACATTACGCTGTTGAGGCTGTCGGTGGTGGTGAGCGACGGCTCAAACGTGGGGAAATGCAGTCCCTGTCCGAGGAGCAGGTACACGATGGTGTCGTTGAAGAAGAATATCAGCGAGCCCGCGAGTATGCACGAAGCAGCCTTGAGCAGACCGTTCCACTTAGGGTAGCGTATCAGCGCGAAAATCGCCCACATAAAGAGCAGGAACGGCAGCGAGAACGCCAGCGCCGCGCGGAAGTACGAGAGAGTACCGACCTTGATGCCGATAAATGTCATCATCAGCGCGTAGGTCAGCGTGTAGGTGCTCACGACCGCGAGAGCCTTGTTATTGCCGAGGAGCTTCGCGACGGGCTTGCAGTTGACGACGAAGGGCATCAGCGGTATCGACAGCCCGAACAGCACAGCCGCGGACGCGATGAAGAACCAGCCTCCGTGCGAGTAGATACTGCACACGGCAAAGAGAACGAGCAGGCTTGCCACGAAGGAGCTGACAGTCCACAGGAACTTGTTGTCGGGAGCCATAAGCGGCACGACTGTGAGCGAGGCGGGAATGAGCATCGCTGCGAGCACGATGAAGAACCACGTCAGCCCTGCACCCGTGGCGATGTTGACGATGAGGCAGACGAGAATCGGTATCGCGAATATCGCACCGATGATACTGCCCGCGATAGCGGAGCGCCGCCTGAAGAACTTCGCCTGCTTGGAGATGACCTCAGTCCGCTCCTTTTCAATAGCCTTGTCGATAACGGTGTCGCACTTCTTCATATTTTCGAGCACTCCCGCACAGGCAGGGCACTCGCTGAGGTGCTGCTCGACAGCTTCTGCGCTCGATTTGCTGCATGCCTTATCCATATACAGCGGGAGCAGGTCGCTTATCATATCGCAGTTATATTTCATTTTTATCCATCCTTTCCTTGAGCTTCAATCTGGCGCGGTGATATGTGACTCTTGCCCATGTTTCGGTCTTCCGGAAGATAGCTCCGATCTGGGTGAATGAGAGCTCTCCGAAGACGCGGAGCTCGAAGACTTCCTTGTACGGGTCTTCCATTTCGTGCAGGAGCATATGTATCCTGAAAGACGTCTCGGA
>CAMHBN010000054.1 GCA_946183385.1 uncultured Ruminococcus sp. | reverse complement strand
GTCCACAGCGCCCAATGTTGTGGGCAAGCTCATCGACGGCTACGGCTGGTACCTCGCAGGCATTATCGACAACTCCCGCAAGGAGTACGCGATAGGCAGCAGGGTCAGCCTCAGGTTCGATTCCTCCGCTGATACGTTCAGCGCTGTGATAAAGGACGTCAGGGACGAGGGCAATGCCGCAAAGAGTATCATCATACTCGAGTGCGACCAGTTCAACTATGACCTCGTCAAGCACCGCGTCGAGAAGTGCGAGATAATCAAGGGCGAGTACCACGGTCTGAAGGTGCCGCGTGAGTCGATACGCTTCGCGGACGTGACCGAGACAGACCCTTCCGCTCCCGCAGACGGCACCGAGCCCGCTACCACGACCGTCAACTACAAGGGCGTCTATATCATGAAGGGCGAACAGATAACCTTCAGGAAGATAGACGTTATCTATGAGGGCAACGATTACGTGCTCTCGCGGGTGCACGATGATGACCCTTCTTACCTGTCTCTGTATGACGATATCCTGATAGAAGGAGTTGACGCAGATGACTGACGCTCTCAGCTATGTAAACGAAAACCTCGCCGCTATACGTGAGAATATCGCGGAGGCGGCTGATAAATGCGGAAGGAAGGCAGAGGATGTACGCATCATGGCGGTCACCAAGACCGTCGCTCCCGAGATTGTCAACCGCGCGGTAGAGCTCGGCGTGACCCTCCTCGGCGAGAACAGGGTGCAGGAGTTCCTCTCCAAGCAGGACGCTTATGACAAGTCTGCGGAGGTGCACTTCATCGGGCACCTGCAGACCAATAAAGTCAAATACATAATCGAGCCGATGACGATGATACAGTCCGTGGACAGCGTAAAGCTCGCCGCGGAAATAAACAGGCTCGCAATTGCACATAATAAGACGATGGATATACTCTGCGAGGTCAACATCGGCGGAGAGGATTCCAAGAGCGGTATAGCTCCCGACTCCCTTACGGAGCTCCTTGAGGCGGCAGCTTCAATGGAGAACCTGAGAGTGCGCGGACTTATGACCATACCGCCGCCCGCCTCGGGGGACATCTTCCTCGGGCGCATGGAGGAGCTCTTCCATAAGATGAGGGACTCGTCAGGGCTCGATATGGACGTGCTCTCCATGGGCATGACCCATGACTACGCCGAAGCTGTCAAGCACGGCTCGACGCTCGTGCGTGTAGGCACGGGACTTTTCGGAGCGAGGGACTACTCGAAGAAGTGACCCCGCGCCTTCAACAGTTCAGAACCGCTCTCGGGCGGAAATGATATATCACGGCATTACAGCTTCCGCGTCCCTCCGCATGGAGCGCGGCAGTCACAGAAATATAAAAAATGCGGAGAATGGAGTAAATTATGAAACTGTTCGAGAATATCAAGGACTTCTTTTTTGCTGCCGAGGACGAAGACGGCGATTTCGCTGATACTCCCCTCCATGCAGACCCCAGAGCCGAGCGTGCAGCTGCCGCTATCGAGCACGAGGAGGCTGTTGCCGCAGCATCATCCGAGGGCGGAAGCTTCTCGGGCGGAAGAAGGAACAAGGTCGTTAATATCCAGACCACCGCACAGCTTCAGGTCGTTCTCGTCAAGCCCTCTGCTTTCACAGACGCAAAGCAGATAGCTGACCACCTCATCGCTAAGAAGACAGTAGTTCTCAACCTTGAGACAGCTTCTCCCGAGAACAAGAGAAGAATAATCGACTTCCTCGTTGGTGTTGCCTACGCCAACGGCGGCAGCCTCAAGCCCGTTGCGAACCTCACATACATCATCACGCCTTACAATGTCGGCTTCATCGGCGAGGACCTCGTCGGCGAGCTGGAGAACAACGGCGTATTCATCTGATGGATACACAGCCCGATAAGCTGTTTTTCGCAAGGCTCGCGGATATGGTGAGCCGCTGCGGCAGGGACTGCGCTCCCGTGTTCTCGTCCTTCTTCGACGAGAGACAGTGCGCGGAGGCGGAGCTCTGGTGCAGGGCGAACGTCGGCTCGCTCGGCTATATGCTGTGGGGCGGCTACGACGGAGCAAGGCGGAAAATGCTGGCTGTTTACCCCGACTACCTCGGGGACGGCATTACGGAGCTGTTCCCGATGAAGTGCCTGACCTTCACCTTCCGGGAGGAGGACAAGCTCACGCACAGGGACTTCCTCGGCTCTTTTATGGCTCAAATGCTCAAGCGCGAGGTGATAGGGGATATCGTCGCGGAGGACGGGCTCGCCCAGACCTTTGTGACGGACATCGCTGCGGAGACGATAGTGTCCTCCGTGACGAAGATAGGACGCGTCGGCGTGAAGATAACCGGCAGCCGTCCGTTTGAGCTCACAAATGCTCAGAAATTTCAGGATATGGGCGGTACGGTCGCCTCTCTGCGGCTCGACTGCATTGTCAGCCTCGCGGCTAAGGTGAGCCGCGAAAAAGCGGCAGAGCTTATCCGCACGGACAGGGTGGACGTGAACCATATCACCGCAGACTCGTGCTCGAAGGAGCTGAGCGAGGGGGATATACTCTCGGTGAGAGGCTGCGGCAGATTTATTCTTTCGGGTATTGGCGGCGAGACCAAAAAGCGCCGTATACACATAGTTCTGAAAAAATTTATTTAGAGGTGAATGATAATGATAACATCAAAGGACGTAAGAAATAAGAGGTTTGAAAAGGCTGCCTTCGGCTATAAGCAGGAGGAGATAGACGAATTTCTCTCACAGCTCGAGGCTGAGCTCGACGAAATGGAGCGCGAGCGCGCAGAGGCTAACAATAAGATACAGATACTTGCCGACAAGGTAAGAGAGTATATGAAGGACGAGGACGCTCTCAAGGACGCTCTCCTCGGCGCTCAGAAGCAGGGTCATCAGGTGCTTAACGACGCCAACGACAAGGCTGAGCAGATAATCGCCGAGGCTCAGGCTAAGGCTGACCAGCTCGAGGACGAGGCTGTTCGCCAGCACGCCGAGGCTATGGAGAAGAACCGTGCCGAGATAGCAAAGGAGAAGGAAGCTCTCATCGACGCACGCCGTCAGGTGGCTGAGTTCAAGAAGAGCCTCTTCGATATGTACAAGGCTCACCTTGAGATGATTTCCTCCATGCCCGAGAGCTACGACGACGACCTCGACCCCACAGAGACTGCCGAGGACATCGCAAACGCTGTGGCTAACGGCGTTGAGGGCTGATAATACTTTATTAATAACGAAATAGGTTTGAAAGGAGGACCGCTCCCGCGAGGAGTCGGTCAGGATACCAATGGCACAGGATTACAATGCTACTCTGAATTTACCTGTGACAGAATTCCCCATGAGAGGAAATCTGCCCAAGAGAGAGCCCGAAACTCTCGAAAAATGGGAGAGCGAGAGGCTCTACTACAAGATGATAGAGAAGAACAAGGGCAAGCCCACATTCATTCTCCACGACGGACCTCCGTATGCGAACGGTGATATCCACCTCGGTCATGCGCTGAACAAGTCCCTCAAGGACTTCATCGTGAAGTATAAGAATATGACGGGCTTCTGCGCTCCTTACGTCCCCGGCTGGGACACGCACGGTCTGCCTATCGAGCTGAAGGCTATGAAGGCTATCGGCGTCAAGGACGGCGCTATCCCGCCCATAGAGCTGAGAAAGCATTGCCGCGACTATGCCATGACTCAGGTCGCCAACCAGATGAAGGGCTTCAAGAGAATGGGCTCGCTCGGCGACTATGACTATCCCTATCTCACGCTCCGTCCCGAATACGAGGCTCGTCAGGTCGAGGTATTCGGCTCAATGGCTAAGAAGGGCTATATGTACAAGGGTCTGAAGCCGGTTTACTGGTGCCCCGACTGCAACACAGCCCTCGCAGAGGCTGAGATAGAATACTCCAACGACCCCTGCTACTCTATCTACGTTAAGTTCAACGTTACCGACGATAAGGGCATATTCACAGGTCTCGGTCTTGACCTTTCAAAGATATACTTCGTTATCTGGACAACCACTACCTGGACTATCCCCGGCAACCTCGCTATCTGCCTCGGACCTGAGTATAACTATACCCTCGTTCACGTAGGCGACGAATACTACGTGATGGCTGAGGAGCTCGTAAAGACGACCATGGAGACCGCCGGTATCACCGACTATACCACCGAGCACATCTTCACAGGTGCAGAGCTCGAGGGAATGAAGACCAAGCACCCGCTCTACGACCGTCCGTCGCCCATTATCGTAGGCGACCACGTAACTCTCGAAAGCGGTACGGGCTGCGTACATACCGCTCCCGGCTACGGCGTCGAGGACTTCGAGGTCTGCAAGAACTACGACGACATCGGCATTATCGTGTGCGTTGACGCAAAGGGCAAGCAGACTGCGGAGGCAGGCGAGTTCGCAGGTCTTGACACCGACGAGGCTAACAAGGCTATCGCCGCCAAGCTCACAGAGCTCGGCGCTATGCTCGCGACACAGAAGATAGTCCACCAGTACCCGCACTGCTGGCGCTGCGACAGCCCGATAATCTACCGTGCTACCGAGCAGTGGTTCTGCTCAGTAAACGGCTTCAAGGACGAGGCTATAAAGGCTATCGAGAGCGTACAGTGGATCCCCGAGTGGGGCGAGGACCGCATCAAGGGAATGGTTCGCGACAGAAGCGACTGGTGTATCTCGCGCCAGAGAACATGGGGCGTTCCGATACCCGTTATCTACTGCAAGGACTGCGGCAAGCCCATCGTCACCGACGAGACTATCACCGCTATCGCCGACCTCTTCCGCAAGGAGGGCTCGGACGCATGGTGGACGAAGGAAGTCAGCGAGTTCATACCCGCTTCGGTGAAGTGTGAGTGCGGCTGCGGCGAGTTCACCAAGGAATATGACATCATGGACGTATGGTTCGACAGCGGCGTATCACACACCTCTGTCATGGACGAATTCGACAGCCTCTCATGGCCTGCCGACCTCTACCTTGAGGGCGCAGACCAGTACCGCGGCTGGTTCCAGTCGTCCCTCCTTACTTCCGTAGTATACAAGGGCACTGCCCCCTATAAGGCAGTCTGCACCCACGGCTGGGTAGTTGACGGCGAGGGCAAGACAATGCACAAGTCGCTCGGCAACGGTATCGACCCCAGCGAGATAACCGACCAGTACGGCGCGGATATCCTCCGCCTGTGGGTGGCTTCCTCTGACTATCACAGCGATATCCGCATCTCCAAGCCCATCCTGAGCCAGCTCTCGGACGCTTACAAGAAGATACGCAATACCGCAAGATTCATACTCGGAAACCTCGGCAACGGCGCGGGCTTCGACCCCGATAAGGACTGCGTTTCCGACGACAAGCTCACGGAGCTCGATAAATGGGCTCTCATGAAGCTCGACAAGCTCATCGACGACGTAAAGGGCGGCTACGAGAAGTACGATTTCCATATCGCATTCCACGCTATCCACAACTTCTGCGTTGTTGATATGTCGAACTTCTATCTCGACATCATCAAGGACAGGCTCTACTGCGAGAAGGAGAACAGCGACCTCCGCCGTGCCGCTCAGACAGCGATGTACCGCATACTCAGCGCACTTGCGAGACTTGCCGCTCCGATAATCTCGTTCACAGCAGAGGAGATATGGCAGTTCATGCCGCACACCTCCGCCGACGACAAGGAGAGCGTATTCCTCAATCTTATGCCCGAGAAGAGCGGTATCGCGTTCAGCGCCGAATTTACCGACAAGTGGGACTTCATCTACAACACCCGCCTCGGCGTGAACAAGGTGCTCGAGGACGCAAGAAATGCCAAGACAATCGGCAAGTCGCTCGAGGCTAAGATAATCGTCAAGTCCTCCGAGGCTGACTTCGACAGATACACAGCCCTCGCTCCCGAGCTGAAGGATATCCTCATCGTATCGGGCGTGGAGGTAGAGAAGGCAGACGGCGAGACCGCGTTCGAGGTAGCCAAGGCTGACGGCGACAAGTGCGAGCGCTGCTGGTGCTATTCGTGCACAGTAGGCAAGAACGCCGCGCACCCCACACTCTGCGACAGATGCGCGGTAGCCGTAGAGATATAAATTAGAACGATATTGCCTGCCGTGAATGCTGTGGCAGGCAATGTTTGCGAAAGGATAAATATGGCGATAATACTCGTTGTACTCATCGCCGTGCTCGTCGCGGCAGACCAGCTCGTCAAGCACTGGGCGGTCGTATCGCTCCAGCCTGTCGGCACCAAGGAGTTCATACACTTCGGCAGCTTCAAGGTGTTCGACCTGACCTACCTCGAAAACGACGGCGCTATCTTCGGAAGTATGTCGGGGCAGAAGTGGTTCCTCATCGGCTTCACGGCACTGGTGATAATCCTCGGCTTCGTGGGTATGTTCTATGCGCTGAAACGCTCGAAATTCCTGAGCTTTTCGATAATGCTTTTCGTTGCGGGCGGCATCGGGAACTTCATCGACCGCATACGCTACGGCTATGTCGTGGATATGTTCGAGTTCAAGCCCTTCCACTTCGCGATATTCAACGTCGCCGACATCTGCGTGACGTTCGCGTTCATATTCGTGATCGTGTATATGCTTTTCATCGACCCGAAGATAGAGAAGGCGAAGAAGGCAGCGAAGCTCGAAGAGGCGAAAACGGAGAGCGGCAATGAGTGACAGGGTCACGCTCGTCTGCGGAACTGACGCCGCGGGAACGAGGATAGACAAGTATATTTCGGACAATATTGCGGAGCTCACACGCTCCGCTGTACAGGGACTTATCGAGGGCGGGCTCGTCCTCGCCGACGGCAAAGCTGTCAGCAAGAACTACAAGCTCAGCGGCGGCGAGACGGTCGAGGTAGAGATACCCGAGCCCGAGCCGATGGACGCAGTCCCCGAGGATATCCCGCTCGATATCGTGTATGAGGACAGCGACCTGCTCGTCGTGAACAAGCCGAAGGGCATGGTGGTACACCCCGCCCACGGCAACTATACGGGCACGCTCGTGAATGCGCTCCTGCACCACTGCGGGGACAGCCTTTCGGGGATAAACGGCGTTATCCGCCCCGGTATCGTCCACCGCATAGACAAGGACACGAGCGGGCTGCTCATCGTCGCGAAGAACGACGCGGCTCACCTGCACCTCGCAGAGCAGATAAAGGAGCACAGCTTCACCCGCGAGTACGAGGCGGTAGCCTGCGGAGCTTTCAAGGAGAGCGAGGGTACGGTCGATGCGCCGATAGGACGGCACAAGACCGACCGCAAGAAGATGTGCGTCACCACCGAGAACAGCCGCAATGCCGTCACGCACTACAGCGTGATAAAGCAGTACGGCGGCTATGCTCACGTGAGGCTGCGGCTTGAAACGGGCAGGACTCATCAGATACGCGTACACCTCGCCTACATCGGACATCCCGTCCTCGGCGACGCTGTCTATGGCAAGCCGTTCAAGGGTATTGAGGGGCAGTGTCTCCACGCCCGAAAAATAGGCTTTATCCACCCGACAACGGGCGAGTATATGGAGTTCACAAGCGACCTCCCCGACTATTTCGTTTCGGTGCTGAACAAGCTTGAAAAGATGTGATAATTTGTTTGAAGATATATCAAAGGTGATACTGCTCAGCGACATGGACGGCACGCTCCTCACCTCGAAAAAGGAGATAAGCGGCACCGACCGCGCCGCGATAGAGCGCTTCACGGCTCTCGGCGGACATTTCACCGTCGCGACAGGGCGAACGATACAGTCGTTCGAGCAGTTCGTGGAGATACTCGGTCTGCGCGAGCCGGTCATCATGTACAACGGCGCGGCTATACACGACTACGTCCGCGGCGAGACGCTGTACACCCACCCGCTCCCGCCCGAATGCAGGGAGATGGCGATGCGTCTGCTCGAGCTCATGCCCGAGGCTGGCGGCGAGGTGCTCCGTGCGGACGGCACTTATGTGTTCAGCAACACCGAGTACCAGCAGTTACATACGCGGCTGTGCAATATCGTGCCCGAGTATGCGGCGCTTCCCGATATAGAGGAGGGCGGCTGGCTCAAGGTGCTGTTTTCGCTCGCACCCGAGGACGTCCCGCATCTTGAGGTGCTCACGCGGCAGCTCGGCTTCGACAAGAAGGCGGACTTCGTGCGCTCGGCGGACATCTTCCTTGAAATGCTCCCGCTCGGGGTCAGCAAGGGTTCGGCTCTGACACAGTACAGGAAGCTCGCGGGATACGAGGGCTTCACGTTCGTGTCGATAGGCGACTTCGACAACGACCTCGAAATGATACAGGCGGCAGACGTTGGAGCCTGTCCCGCGAATGCTCAGGACTGCGTGAAGTCGGCGGCGGACATGGTTCTCAGCCGTACCAACGACGAGGGCGCGGTCGCCGAGCTCATAGACATAATCATTGAAAAATGCGGCAATGCCGTTAAATAAAACATGGAGGTAATTATGGACGCATCTAAGAAGAAGGAATTGCAGAAGCTCGCCTGCAAGGCGAGAATGGGCGTTATCGAGGGCACGTATAACGCAAAGTCGGGTCATCCCGGCGGCTCGCTCTCGATATGCGACACACTGACATATCTCTACTATGGCAAAATGAACGTTGACCCCAAGAACCCCGATGATACCGACAGAGACCGCTTCGTGCTCTCGAAGGGACACACTGCTCCCGCGCTGTACTCGGTGCTCGCGCTCAAGGGCTACTTCCCTGGGGAGGAGATAAAGTCTCTCCGCCACATCGGCGCGCTCCTTCAGGGACACCCCTGCATACACATTCCCGGCGTTGATATGTCGAGCGGCTCGCTCGGACAGGGCATATCTGCGGCTTGCGGAATGGCTCTCGCTGGCAAGCTCGACGGCAAGTCCTATAAGGTATACACCATCCTCGGCGACGGCGAGATAGAGGAGGGTCAGGTCTGGGAGGCGGCTATGTTCGCGGCTCACAAGAAGCTCGACAACCTCGTAGCCATCGTTGACAACAACGGCTTGCAGATAGACGGACCCATCAGCGAGGTCTGCTCTCCCGAGCCTATCACCGATAAATTCGCAGCATTCGGCTGGCACGTTATAACTATGGACGCCCACGACTTCGACGACATCGACCGTGCATTCACAGAGGCTTCGTCTGTTACTGGCAAGCCTGTCGTTATCGTTCAGAAGTCCACAAAGGGCAAGGGCGTGTCGTTCATGGAGAATCAGGTCGGCTGGCACGGCACAGCTCCCAACAAGGAGCAGTACGAGCAGGCAATGTCAGAGCTCACAGCGCAGTTAAAGGAATTGGAGGACTAAGACTATGGCAGATGTTGTAAAAAAGGCTACCCGTGAAAGCTACGGCGAGGCGCTCAGAGACCTCGCGGAGCAGTACCCGCAGCTCGTTGTCCTCGACGCAGACCTTGCTGCTGCTACAAAGACAGGCATTTTCAAGAAGGCTTACCCCGACCGCTTCTTCGACTGCGGTATCGCGGAGGCTAATATGATGGGCGTTGCCGCCGGACTTGCTGCCTGCGGAAAGATACCCTTCGCGTCCACATTCGCAATGTTTGCGGCGGGACGTGCATTCGAGATAGTCCGCAACTCTATCGGCTATCCTCACCTCAACGTTAAGATAGGCGCAACTCACGCGGGCATTTCCGTCGGCGAGGACGGCGCTACCCACCAGTGCAACGAGGACATCGCCCTCATGCGTACAATCCCCGGTATGACGATAATCAATCCCTGCGACGACGTCGAGGCAAGAGCCGCAGTAAAGGCTGCCCTCGACTTCAACGGTCCAGTTTATATGCGATTCGGACGTCTTGCAGTGCCCGTTATCAACGACGCGGCGACCTACAAGTTCGAGCTCGGCAAGGGCGTGGTAATGCGTGACGGAAGCGACATCACCATCGTTGCTACGGGACTTATGGTAAACGAGGCAATGCAGGCGGCTGAAGCTCTTGCGGCTGACGGCGTATCGGCAAGAGTTGTCAATATCCACACGATAAAGCCTCTCGACAGGGAGCTCGTATGCAAGTGTGCGAGGGAGACAGGCGTCATCGTCACA